>QMRW01000152.1 GCA_003650785.1 Thermoprotei archaeon
GCCATTTTATCTGCTAGTAATATAGCCTCTCTCGACGCAGGGATCACTATTGGAAAGGTAGCCCTAATCCTCTTGATAGGGTTCTTTGACGACATATCCCAACCTCGTGATTTAGCAGCAGCCATTATCTCCTGAATCTTCTCTATCATGACAGGATAAAACCTTATCCCCGTAGTACATATGAAGGATAACTTATAGGGTAGGAATTTAATCCATATCAGTGCTAAGTCTGAAACTGGAGTTGTGAATGTCAAAATACTAGCGGCTATAACTCCTATAAAGACCTTCAGGGTTACAGCAGTACCCCAAAGTAGCCCTCCAACTGTTACGGCAGTATACCCTATTAAAGGAGTCTCCTTTGGAGTTAATACCAATATAGTCCTACATCCTAGTTCTGGCGGAATTCTCCAAAATTGTGATGGTTTATTTATCCATAGTGAGTAAGTATATCCTCCAAATACTGAGAGGAGGAATGCCCACCAAGCGCGAGCCAATAATTTCCTCCATGGTACTCTAGCCAATGTCCCTACAAATAGCTCTAGTAAGAATATTATCAACAATGGTTGTGGTTCGAGATATAATGTTAATAGAATCACTATACTTCCAAACCACACAAGCTTAGCTACAGGGTTAAGCCTATGTATTATTGTACTTTTAGCTTCAAACTCTATGAAGACCACGATCTCACACCTGCTATATATTTGTATAAGTCTTCGACTGTAGTAATATCCATTGAGATACCAATTTCCTCTTCTATCCTCCGTATCAGTCGTATTATCTCTGGAGGCTTAACCCAAGTCTTCTTAAGTATCTCAGGTCTAGAGAATACATACTTTGGAGGTCCATCTAATATTATACTACCTTTGTACATCACTACAACTCTAGATGCGAACCTAGCTACTAGGTCCATTTCGTGTGTGATTATCATTATCGTTCGTCCCTTTTCGTTGAGTTTCTTCAAAAGATTGCATATGTAAAGTGATTCATTCCAGTCCTGACCGGTCGTGGGTTCATCAACTATTATAATCTCCGGATCTATTGTCAGCACTGAACCTAGAGCTACTCGAAATCTCTTTCCTCTATCTAATGATAAAGGCCATTCGTCCTGGTACTTCTCCAGCTCAAGAGTCTTAAGTACCCTATCTACCCTTTCTTTAACTTCTTCCTGGGGGAGATTCAAGTTTCTGGGTCCGAATTCTAATTCCTCACGAACAGTAGAGTGAAATATTTGGTGTTCAGGAATCTGAAATACATAGCCTATCCTCTTTACGATATCAGTCCTTTTGGCTTTAGTTATGTTAACTCCAGCGACTAATATTTCAGCCTCCTTGCTAGAAGGCCTTAGAAGGCCTGCTATACACCTAGCTAGAGTAGTCTTTCCCGATCCATTTTGACCTATGAGTGCTACATATTCACCTTGATATATATCCAAATCTATTCCCCTCAGCGCTATCACTCCGTTAGGATACATGTGAGTAAGCCTTCTGACCTTAATTACTGGAGTTTGCTTTCTAGTATGTCCTTTTAGGCTCTTCTTATATTCCCTCGAGAAACCCCTACTACTGATAATTTCCTGTACTATGTAATAAGCATCCTCTGTACTTATCGGTAACTCAGTCCTCCATAGTCCATCTTTTTTGAGAAATAGGGCTAATTTAGTTACCTCAGGTATTCTGACTCCACACTCCTCTAGAATATCTACCCTTTGGAGTACATAGCCCGGAGGTCCATCTAGAGCTATACTACCTCTATCCATTATAACTATCCTATCTACGAGCCCAATTATATTCTCCATATCATGACATGAAAATATTATCGTAAGCCCGTACCTTTTATTTAAATCTTTTAAAACACTATAGACCCTAGCTCTTCCTAGAGGATCTAGCATTGATGTGGGTTCATCTAATGCTAGGATCTTAGGTCTCATAGATAAGACTCCAGCTATAGCTAGGCTTTGCTTCTCGCCTCCAGAAAGATTATAAGGGTTTCTAGTTCTTAGTTTACTTAGCCTTGTAGCCTCAAGTGCAAACTCAACTCTTTTATATATCTCCTCTCTAGGTAATCCTAAATTACATGGTCCTAGAGCTACATCCTCCTCTACTGTGAAAGATGTTATATGAACCTCGGGATCATCCATGATTACTCCCACATGAAGTGCGAGCTCATACAATTCATGCTCTCTAGTATCAAGTCCATCCACAATAATGGTACCAGTAAGCCTACCACGTATGTACTTAGGTATTATTCCACCAATAGTGTATATCAGTGTACTCTTACCAGCACCAGTTTTTCCCATTACGGCTACTATCTCTCCATATTTAACTCTAAGATTTATATCATGAATAGCTGGACTATTAGATCCCTCATAGGTAAATGTTACATTCTCTAATACTACAGCATGCTCGCATCCTGTAGTTTCTGCTGATGTCATTAATAGTACCAATACAGTATACTTCAGACCATTAATTAATCTCTCTGTTGGCACTCTTTTCCTAATAATACTTTTAAGTAGAACTACTAGGTGTTAGCGATATAGCCATGAGATTTGGAATCCAGCCCCTGATGTTTAATGAAGTGATTAGATTTATTTTAAAAGAGAGACTGGACATCTCTAAGTTCAATTTCCTAGAGATCTGTGAGAGAGTACTAAAGGAGGGATTTAAACATGTAGAGCTTAGTTTAGACACTGTATACATAGTGCCCACCTCCTTAGATAAAGAGATAATAAGAAAACTCATAGAATTAAAGGATACTCAGGGAATTAGCTATAGCGTCCACTTGCCGATATGGTCTATAGAGCTGGCCTCACCTAATAAACACATACGAAGAGCCTCTGTAGAGTCCATAGTTGAGTCGATTAACATATCTAATCCTCTAGAGCCAGAGTGTTACGTACTACATCTGACGGGAGCTCTAGCCGCGGAGTTTTCAAGACTTAATCTCCCTCCAGCAGCTAGGGGAATTATCAGTAACTACATATTATTGAGGGCTTCAGAGTGTATGGAAGAGATAATCTCTAAAAGTGAAGTATCTCCACAACTACTAGCTGTGGAAAACATTGAATTTCCATTCGAACAAATCTATCCTGTGATAGTACAGTATGATCTTTCAATATGCTTCGATGTAGGACATCTCTTAGCGGGATACTCTAACAGCATCTCCA
>QMRW01000153.1 GCA_003650785.1 Thermoprotei archaeon
CTAGCTAGTATATTGAGAGAAGCTACTATAATAAATGCTGTAGGAAAGAGAATAGTAGATGAACTCATTGGAGATGATGACATACTTAGAGGAGCAGTAATTTCCATAGGAGGGGTACCGCATATACAATTAATATTGACCTAGACTAATAGGTACCATATCCTCTAAGAATAGGGTGTTATCAATTGGTCAAGCGAATGTGTGCATCCTGTGGAACTGAAACAAGAATGTTAATAGACAATCTATGTCATGATTGCTATCGGAGCATACATAAACTCCTCAAACCTCCATCCCAGGTAGAGGTAACGCTGTGTAGGAGTTGTTTCTCCTATCTAGACAGAGGCAACTGGCGCATAGTAAAGGGGTATGATATCATAGACATCATCAAGAGATGCATAGAGTACAAAGTTGAGAGTAAAATAAAGCCTTTAGGAGAGGTTAAAGCCCTATGGATAGAAGTATTCCTTTCTGAAGTACCAACTGCTAAGGAGAAAATACTGGTAGAAATACGAGTACTAGGAAGAGTACATCCTAGTATGGAGTACTATAACGAAGCATATAAGCTACAGGCTAGAGTTAAGTATGAGCTATGTCCAAATTGTAGGGCAGTAATTGCCAAGAAAGAGAAAGCAACAGTTCAAGTGAGAGCAAAGGATAGAAAACTAGATGAGAGAGAAGTAGAGGAGATCGTTAAGATGGCTATGAAGGAACTCGGGAAGTTGTATGAAAGAGATAGAGGAGCTGTTCTTATCGATGAAGTGGTAAGCAATGGAATCATAGACTTTAAACTAGCTTCACTAAATGCTGCTAGAAAACTAGCACATAGTATACAAGAGAAGTATACGGGCAAGATTACAGAAACTGTGAAACAGATAGGTATCAGTAGAACTGGAAGACGCATAGTAAGAGTAACCATAAGAGTACTACTACCTCCAGTCAAAAGAGGTGAAGTAATCCTATTGAATAAAACTCCATATTTAGTAAAGGACTTTAGTAGAAGAGCTGTTAAGCTAATCAATTTAACAAACTTCAAAGAGGAGAGTATATCTACATCGAAGATATTTAAAGAAGACATAAAGAGAATAGAACTAAGTGAAGTTAGAAAAGCTCTAGTTATGTCGGTAAATCCTCCATTCATAACACTAATGCTACTGGACGATTATACTATAGTGGACTTGAGGAGAGAGGTAATACCTATATGGATTAAGGAGGGTAGTACTGTTAACTTACTAGTACTGAACAACAACTTCTACCTATTCCCCTCGAATTACTAAAGTTCGAGATAGTCATACTATAAGAATTGATTTAAATACATGTGTATATTTAAGTTAGTGAGAACTATGGGTAGAAGAAAGGCACTAGATGAGGAGAAAGAACTCAGAGTACCAATGGAAGGAGAAGTACTAGGAATAATAATCCAAATGCTAGGTTATGATAGGGTCAGGGTAAAGTGTGCAGATGGTAAAGTAAGACTATGTAGGATACCTGGAAAAATGAAAAAGAGAGTATGGATGAGACTAGGCGACATAGTACTCGTCGGACCATGGGACTTTCAGGCAGATAAGCGAGGAGACATATTGTACAGATATGAACATAGTGAAGTGAGAAAGCTTGAGGAGAAAGGACTACTAGACTGGCTTAAAGAGGAGGAAGAGACTGTTTACTGATAATTCTTCTAATACACTTCTCAATATCCACTCTCTCTGCACCTAGCTCAGTGAAGAACCTAATTATGTTCATGAGATCTCTTCTGAGAAAATTGATAGCCTCGGGATGAGAAATATGTACAGATGATCCCCAATCTATTATGTAAAGCCTACCATCGTGATTCATAATATTATACTCTGATAGATCTGCATGAACTAATTTCGCCCTATTAAACAGTACATCTATGTAATTGATTATTTCTTTCATAGTCCTATCGGGATCTTCAGGAGGAGAGTCTTTAATTAGTGGTGCTGGGGTCCCTTGTTTTCCTATAAACTCCATGACAAGTATATTCTCCTTAAAAGATATAGGTCTAGGAACAGGAATGCCAGCCTCATAAGCTCTCATCAAGTTCTTGTACTCCTTACTACACCATAGTTTAATAATATGCCATCTATCTCTGCGGACATGTTTAAACCTAGGATCTCCTATTATATACCTCATCATACTCCTTCTAAATTCAGCTGTCTCTACAAGGAAGATCTTTATGGCCACATCTTCCTCATTCTTACCCTTTCCCCAATATATTCTTGCCTCCTTGCCCGCTGCTACTACGCCATAAACTCTTTTAATTACGCCTTTATTCAGTAGATCATAAAGTGCCATTAAAGTTCTACGTGAAAATACTTCCTCCAGCACTTCTCTAAGCTCATCTTCATCTACTCTATATCCTCTAGATCTATTCTTAGGCATGTCCATTCACTCTAGGATAAAGATCCTTAACCTCCACATTCCCTCTTTGGGCAGTAGCGGGCTTTTATATCTTTTTCGATTTCTCTTTCACCTTCCCAGTACTGCTCTATAGAAGGAGATTTTGGAGATTCCTTCTTCTCTCTTTACCATTTACGTAGAAGGGAATTCTTGTCATAGTTTCTTAGCGGCTTAAAGACTTCAAGGATTTTATACTCATGTAGACAGAGATAACTCTTATGGGCTTAGAACGAAGGTTAAGCAGTATACGGAGATAAAGGACGAGCTTAGAAAGAATACAATAGTTGAAGAGAGAGCATTAAAAGTGAAGAATAAGGAAGACAATTCAAGAGGCTTTAGATAGTTTTAGGTGAATATAGAGTCCATCAAATCTTGGACCTTTAGAATGAATGGAGCCCCGGCCGGGATTTGAACCCGGGTCCTGCGGCTTACTCGGCTTTCGCATGTTATAGCTTACGAGGCCGCCGCTCCACCAGGCTGAGCTACCGGGGCTTAGGTATCTTTCGCATGTAGGTTCGCTCTACTCTATTACAGACTTTTGCTGTATACTCCCTAATTGACTTTACTGAGGTGCCTTATAAAGTTGCTAATCTGTCATCTTTTTCTGTTACTATAGAATATGAAGTGGTTCTCTTTAGCTTACCTTTAGACTATAAAATAAGGAGAAGTCATCTAAGAGTCCTACGTATCCTCTCTACAAGAAATCCAAGTGTAGAGAAAGTTGCTA
>QMRW01000154.1 GCA_003650785.1 Thermoprotei archaeon
AGATCTCTTAGACATAGTCCATGCAGCCAAGTGGGCTAAGAGTACTGGACTGGCTAATAGACTTGCCATAGTAGGTTACAGTTATGGTGGCTACATGACCTTTCTAGCCACTACTAAACACCCTGATATCTGGGATGTAGGTGTTGCAGGAGCTGGAGTAGTAGACTGGGAGGAAATGTATCATCTCAGCGATGCTTTATTCAAAAGGTTTATTGAAGTCCTCTTTGCGAATAGGAAGGAACTATGGAAGGAGAGATCTCCAATAAGTTATGTGGAGAGACTTAAAGTCCCACTCTGCATAATCCACCCTCAGAATGATACTAGGACACCACTTAAACCAGTACTACACTTTATCATGAAACTCCTAGAACTGGGTAAGACATTCGAAGTACATATAGCTCCGGATATGGGACATGCTGTAATAAAAATGGACGACATACTTAAAATAGTACTCCCTACAGTACTATTCCTCGATAGATACATGTAATTAACTTTTTCTAGTATATCCTACTTTTCGAGAGGCTCTATCTCAACAGCTGTTCCATACGCTGTTATCATTATAAAACCTTCCAACATCTCAGTAGTCTCGAAATCTATACCTATTACAGCATTCGCTCCCATCATTCTAGCCTTCCTTTCAAGTTCATCTAGAACCTCCCTTCTAGCCTTATTCAACTCCTCTAAATATGCTCTTCCTCTACCTCCGACTAATGCCTCGATTCCAGATATTATCCTACCCAACATCCCCCTAGTACGTATTGTACTAGCGGTTACTATCCCGACAACTCTCTTAACCCTATATCCAGGGACTTCAGGAGTAGTAACCAATAGTACTCTTCCCATCATGAGTATCACTCTACTCTCTACTCGTTCCTTAGAAATATTAATCTTAGTATTGAGGTTCAATTTTAACATAAATGTTTATATTTTAGCTCGTTCTTGCTTCTCTGGTGTACTAGGTGTCTGGTGGTCACTTTTGGATTTAGAGTGACACCCTGGGAGGTAGAGGGCGTAGTAGACTATGACAAACTCTTGGAGGAATTCGGAGCTTCTAAGATCTCAGATGAGCTATTAGAGCGTATTAAGCACCTCGTAGGGGATGTACATACTCTATTGAGGCGTAGAATATTCTATGCTCATAGAGACCTAGATCTAATCCTAGATGACTATGAAGAAGGTAGAGGCTTCTTTCTGTACACCGGTATAGCCCCTAGCAGGAGTTCAATGCATCTTGGACATATAGTCCCCTTTATTTTGACCAAGTGGTTACAGGAGAAGTTCAAGGTCAATGCATATTTAATGATTCCAGATGAAGAAAAGTTCCTAGCGAAGAAGACGGAGGATCTTAGACAAGTAGATGAACTAGTTGATAAAACTATTCTAGATATTATCGCTTTAGGATTCGATCCTGATAGTACTTTCATCTTCAAGGATAGAGAGTTCATTAGAAACCTATACACTGCTGCAGTAGTTGTTGCTAGAAGGATAAACTACAGTCTTGCCAAAGCTGTCTTTGGCTTCAATGGTGAAACTAGTATAGGTCTGATATTTTATCCAGCACTCCAGATAGTTCCTACACTCTTCGAGAAGAAGAGATGCCTCATACCCTACGGTATTGACCAGGATCCGTATTTCAGAGTCCAACGTGATCTAGCTCCTAAGCTAGGATACTTTAAGACAGCAGGAATAATGTCTATCTTCATTCCAGGTCTCGAAGGTGTTAGATCTAAGATGTCTGCTTCCAAACCCGAGACAGCAATATTCCTAAGTGATAGCCCAGAAGAGGCTGCTAGAAAGGTTATGGAGGCCTTCACAGGAGGACAGCCCACGGTTAGAGAGCAACGTGAAAAGGGTGGAAACCCAGATATATGCTGTGTCTTCCAGTGGTTTAAGATACTCTTCGAGGATGTGGATGAAAAGCTTCTAGAGAGATACCATAGATGTGTGAGTGGAGAGCTTCTCTGTGGTGAGTGTAAAGTTGATCTTGCTGAAAGAGTAAAGAGATTCCTAAGAGAGCATCAGAGGAAGGTCTTAAAAGCAGAAGAAGTAAAGGACAAATTCCTGTATACTGGTAAGCTTGCTGAGAAAATGTGGAACTGGGAGTTTAAGTATTAAGCCCCTCACTTAAACTTCCAATATACAGAGATTATACTAGAAGATTCAGAAGCTCTAGAAGAGTTAGCTTATATTTCTACTCACGAAAAGGAGATATAGATGTTAATTTCTTAAAGTATTCTACAACCTCTTTCTCTAATCCAAGTGATGTTAGTAGTTGATCTATACTTCCGGACCTACTAAACAGTCGTTCTAGACTTCTAAGGGTTTCTCCAACCTCATAAGGAAAGACTATCCACTCTTTTACCTCTTTAACATAGTAGTCCGGCTTAATACTAGCCCATGGCTTTACGTATGGAGCGGCTGACTTTATAACTAGAGGGTTTTGCTCCTCTAAGTATCTCAATGTCACCTCTAAGGTACTTCCAGTATCAACTATATCATCTACTAGAAGCACTCGTCTACCCTTTATATCTCCATTAAGTCCAGATACTATTACTACTTCTTTTCTAGGTCTAGCTATATTCTCATATGCCTTCACAGCGACAATCATGATATCAGAGATATTCATTATATCCGATACTATACGGGATACTACTAATCCACCTCTTGATATGGCTACTATAGTATCAGCGGGGTATCCCTCATCGATTATAATCTTACACAGGTCTAAGATGTCTCGAAAGAGGGAGTTCCAAGTAATAAATTTGAGTTTAGGTATCCCCATGTGCTAAAATTGAGGACGAAGGATATAAGCTTTTCTTCTAACCTATTGCCAGTTATTTGGCACTCCTCATTTAAGTAGGTAGACTCCTGCTTAATGTAGAGTTAATTAAAATCTCTTCATAAAGAACACAACTCGGTGAGGGGCAGATACGAGAAAATAATTTCTAGCAGGAGGCTGGTCTAGAGTAGTCCTAGAGTTGAGAGTTCCATAGATGAGGAGGGGAATTAGAGGACGGGGGGATCAATATGCGGAAATCATTTCATAGCCTAGCTCAATTGGGGGCAAGTTTTATCATCTCCCCCTTATCAAATTTCGTTCAAACATATTTCTACTTTATCCCTTAGACACTTAACCT
>QMRW01000155.1 GCA_003650785.1 Thermoprotei archaeon
GCCGATTTTTACACATGGATAGATAAAGTTTCAATACTGGCGACATATGAGACTGCGAGTGCCGAGGCTCTTCCTGTCTACGAAGCAGCTGTAGTATTTAGTATATCGTCTGAGGGTACGAACACAAGTATGAGACTATATATGTACACTAACACTTCAGTATCCCTTAGAGTGTATAAGTGGCTATCTGATGATAATGTGTGGATACTTACTAATGCATATTTATCCGATGGGAGTGGATGGCTCTGGATAGATCTAGAGAGTGAGAAATCTAGGCTCTACATGTACTCTGGTAGTGCCTTCAAAGTTCTACTGGACTATGCTAATATAAGTACTGAGCTATTGAATAAATCAGGCTTTTATGTAATACTAGAGAACACAGGTTCCTCTATTTCTAGAATAGTAAGTATCTGGGTAAATGAAACTAGATATCCTGATACAGGAGTTATGAATATATATTTACTACCAACCGAGGAAACTAGAATTTCAATTGGTCATGAATTAGATTACAACAAAACTTATCAGGTAACTGTGGTCACTAATGAAATAAAAGTAGTGAAAATTTTCAATACTTAATCTAAATAAGTAGTATAGGTGTGTGTTGCAACGCTGCCATCCACTCAGAGTACTTTGAACCAATAAATTTAATAGAGAGTATATTATATAAATTCGTGGGATAGACATTTGACAAAAGAAGACAAGGCACATAAGGAGGGCATCGAAAAGTCAAACGATGCTTATATAGTTCTTACTACAAAGGGTTGGGAGGTTGTAACTAGTATTCTGAGATCCAGCGATGGTACTGCATCCTATAAATTTGCCGTATTCACATTATCGACTAGGTCTTCCAAAAAGCCCCTCTCTAAGACCGATAGCATAGAGTAGATAGATCGTACTATCTGCAGGAATTCTGTAGGTATCCTTCTCTAGAACCTCTATCTCCCTCACAGTAAGAATCTTCATACAAGTGCTTATCAGTTTGGACACCAGCCTTACTCCATGTACTGTGGCTGATATGAACGTTGGTCTTCCTTTACTCTTCGGACCTCTCCTCTCTATCGATATCAACCCGTACTCTATAAGCCTTTGAGGTACCTTCATTCCTGAGATCTTTTCGAGTTCGCTTACTCTTAACCTTCCTCCATTCATCTCTAGGATGAGGAGTACTTTAAGTTCCATGGGTGTTAGTACTATGGCATCTGGCTTTGTCTCAGAGACTTTGTACAATAAGATATATTCTCGTTCTAGATCCTCTTCATTTGATGTATTCATACTTTCTTCCATCTTACCGATAAGTTCTCCTATTACAGAAGCCACTTTATCACCAGTTGGAGTTAGTAGTGCTACTTTTCTATTACCTAGTAGTTCGTTAGAGATTACTTTTACCAATCCAAGATCCTTTAGATAGGCTATAGATCTGATATCTCCAATTTCTTTAGCTAGTGTAGATATGAGTAGGGGTCCTCTACTCTTAAGGAGTAGGAGGGCCTTTAGATCTGATTGACTGAACCTAGGCAGTTTAGGTAGCATACTTTACACCTCTCCACATATTGTAGATCTCCCACGTTGCACGTGCTATATTCCTACCTCTATCTGTTAGTGCTATTACTATGGTCCTATTAACTCTATATAGCTTCGCTAACTTAAGCTTTACTAATACGCCTATAGCATATTTTCCCGCTATCTCTTCAGCTACTGATACTAATGCCATCTCCCTATTGTAAAGTACCATTAGTAGCTTTAATGCATCTGAATGTAGGAATAGTTCAGAGATCCTTTTGATAATATCATCATCTATCTCTATACCCATCAGATTTTTTCACACTATCTAATTTTTAAACCTTTGCCTTCCTCAGCTTTAAGCTCTCAAACTCCTACTTTAATAATCAAGAGGATACATATTTTTATCTCCTCAATACTCTATACTGTATATTGAATAAGGTGGGAATGTGGAAGCTGTGGTTGAAGTTCCTATAGAGAAATTGATAATTAGCCCTTATAACGTAAGAGAAGATCCAGAGAGGAATATCGAAGTACTGGTAGAAAGCATTAGAGAAGTAGGCCTCCTACAACCATTGACCGTTAGGAAGAGTAAGAAGTATCCAGATAAATATGAAGTTATAATAGGTGCGAGGAGATTGACTGCGCTTAGGAGACTGAAAAAGAGAGGAGAGTGGGGAGATACTGTCCCTGTGATTATAAAAGATTTAGATGATTTCGAAGCACTACTACTCTCCCTTCATGAGAACATAAAACAGAGAACACTAACTGAGACTGAAAAAGCTAGAGCTGTGAAGAGACTGAGAGAGGAATTCGGCCTTAGTGAGGGGGAAATAGCGAGGAGAACAGGAATTACGGTAAGAGATGTAACGAACCTGCTTAAGATACTTAGAGTACTCGAGGATATAGGTAAGGAGATGGTCACTAAACCAGGAAGATGGGGAGAGAGGAGGAGACTAGCTATTGTAGAGAGACCTCCTAAGACTGAGGAAGTGATGAAGGTGATCCCTAGTTCTATAGTGAGAATAATCACAGGTTTCTCGGATTCTCTAAGTAGATATGAGGAATTTAAGCATGAGGATCTTAAGAGAGTACTAGCAGAAGAACTCGGAGTACTTCAACAGAGACAACTTATAGAGGCAATTAAAAAGATACGTAAAGAGTATAAGAGAGCTAGAGTAGAGGGACGGAAGGGAATGGATACATTACTCGATATAGTAAGAAAAGCTCGTAAAGAATCTATAGAAAAGGTATCACTAAATGTACTCATAGATTCAAGTATCAAAAATAGGATAGAGAATATTAGGAGAAAGTATAATGTACCACTCAGTACAGCAGTCGAGATATGTCTGAAGATAGGCCTTAAACACTCAGCAGAACTTGAAAGTCAACTAAAGATAGAGAAGTCTCAAAGTACTTAATAAGATACATTTGACAAAAGTACTTTGGAGTATAGATAAGTATCAATACGTAAAAAATATATCGATGTAATAAATAATATATTGTATGAAATCACTATCCATTCCCAGTAGTAGAGAAGGTCTAGGGAGTTTGAAGAGTGAACTCTACAATATCTTAAGATGGGCTTATAATGGAGTAGATAATCAGTACTCATTAGTACTTTTCAGAAC
>QMRW01000156.1 GCA_003650785.1 Thermoprotei archaeon
ATATTGGATAGGCTTCAATTAAATCCATTTAATCTAGCTAGAATTTCTAGAGATATTAAAATTCCATACCATATAGTTAGAAGGAGAGTTAACAAACTATTAAGAGAGTATAGGATTGTCAAGGTATATGCAGAACCAATATACCCAAAACTAGGACTATCAGTAGTAGTATTCATACTAAACAAACAAATAGAAACAGACATAGACGTGACTATAGGATACGGTAAGAGTAAGACAGTACTACTAGGAGGAAAAACAATGCTAATACATACGATACCAAAAAAATTTATAAGAGATCTGAAGAAGTTCATTAGAATATTATATGGAGATGATGCGATAATATTTTACAAGGTATATGATGGAATAGTAGTAGGTAAAAAGGACTTCAAGTTAATAGATGATGAAGAATGCTTCGATAGGTTGTACGACGATATGCCCGAGATGCTAACGTATGAGGAGCAATTGTCTCCTGAACGCTTCTGTGAAACTGATCTATTCATAATCAAGGAACTTCAAAAGGATGCTACTATAAGTATTACAGATATCGCTAAAGCCCTTGGAGTGAGTAAGCAACTCATTGATTATCACCTCAAACGCCATGTACTGGCTAGAAAGCTAGTAGAATTTAACATCATAATATTTAGAGATATGAGAAGGTATCCTATGTGGCTCTTTCTAGTAGACTTCAATAGTACTATTGAATCTATGCTATTTGTAAACGCTATATCCAAAGTACCGCTAATAAGTAGCATAGTGTTCTCCGACTCATCTATAATGTTCTTCTGCAGTCACATGCCTATTAACCTTGTTCTAAAGCTAATGCAACTATTAGACTCTCTTTTAAAAAGAGACATTGTGATCAGCTACAAGTACTATGTACAGGACCCCTCATTCATACCAATAAGGTATACTATACCATATGCACTATATCAGAGAGGGGCTTGGAGGCGAGATAGTATACTCAGTGCTGTGAGAAAGGGAAGAGTAGAATTAATTCAACGGTTAGTATCCACCCGAGGTAGAATTGATCGTTAATCTCATAGGGTTCCATTTTCTACCTATTAACTCTCAATAGTTAGTACTACACAGGGTAATATCACTAGAATATTCTCGCAATTAAGTCTTTCTACTTTCACTGGATATCTAACTATTTAGACCGGACCTAATGTATCGGGAATAGTTCACTGAAAAGAGTAGCTATACTACTTGTGATCATCACTAGTATCTCCTCTGGGCAGAGAGTCTATCTAGATAGGTAAAAAGTTCAGATATTGATGAGAGATTCAAGCTGATAAATGAATGGCTAAAATCATGGATTGTTTAAAGGATTTGTTTCTCTTCCTCACTTATAAGATTCTCCAGTTCCTGAAAGTATTAGGGCTGAAGCTAAGAGACCACCTAATCTTGGCTCCTTAAGAAGGAAGATTGGAGGAGGTAGCTCGAACTTTAGAGTGAGAGGAAGTATACTTCAGAAGGGGCAGAGAGATTCCTACAGCTAACAAAGAAAGCTAGAAATAAGTACTAGTACCTGAGGGCTATGTGGGAACTATGCATATATGTGAATAGTATATGCTCAAACTCACTGTAGGAGAGAGATTTAGCTATGGCTTGAGTACCTATCGACCTAACTCTGAGAAGAGCAGGAGGACTACTATTCAGAAATTTAAGATATGAAGTCAATCTATACCAGTCCGTATAGAGACTATATTCATATTTTCTAAACTCGGGATTAGTTCACTATAAACTGATATTCAGCTTGTAATTATTAATCCTTAAGATTCCTTTAATGAGTATACCTGAGAATGTATCATATAGTAATCTATCGCTTCCATTAGATAATACTATACATTTAAATTCATAAGTTTGAAACCTCACTTTTGTATAATTTATAGCTCTGAATATCGAGTAATCGTAGAGTACAATTTTCTGATGGATGGTCATGTTCTTTGGTATGAATAGGGTATATGTTTCCATGAGGATAATCCACTACACTTAAAAAGCTATGTTAGAGAGCAGTAGTACCCTCTATAGGCTTTAATTCCTCTCTCGGACACTATCTCTACTACTAGTCGAACTGCAGGCTCAGTTGAGTATTCTGTGGGTATGTGAGTAGAGACTCTCAGTACTATTGGTAGTGTATGGTAGTTTTTAGAACGGTCTAATATGTTAACATTAGCGGGTAGCTCTACTTTGAAACACGGATTACTCGAGCTCAATATGGGTGCTATTAGAAGTATAAGAGTGAGTACGTATAGATAGAAGCCTTAGCCACTCACGTACTTAAGTGAGTCGTACATTTCTTGTTTTCCAATCTCGTAGATCAGGGTTATCTCATCATCTCTACCAGCAGATATTATTATAGAGTCTCCATATAATGTTGCACCACATACGAAGACTGTCGAAGGCCTTCTTCCGCTATAAACTTCTGCCTCAGGGGCTATTATCGGCTCTTCAGTTAGAGCTAGTAGTTCTGCACCTCTATCAAAAAGTGCACCATAAGTATAGTAGACACCATGATCATCAACTATATGGTACAGTAGGAGATACTCATTCTTCGATAGTCTTAGTGAAGCATTCCCCCCAGCTTTAACTTCACCAGTCGATGGGAGTAGCTCGGGTGGTACTTCCAGTTCATCGAAGTTCACCTGGACGCCACGTCTAGGTCCAATAGCTATTACTCCGAAGCCTTTGTCTTTAAAGAAGGGCCTAACTATCATGAAGGAGCCATTTAGAGGGAAGGTATCTCTATAGTCCTGTATGAGGAAGGTACCCCACTCCTTAGAGTAGAAGTTAATAGCCTCTATTTTATCTACTCTATAGCCGGTCAGTTGTGAGTGAAATGTGAAGACTCTAGAGATCTCCGTGCGGTAAATTGCCCTCACGTGATAGAGAGATAGCTTTTTATCTGGATCTACACGCGGATCTTCTACACTCTCATAGGGCATTATTCCATATAGTATCGGGTAGGCTTTTACTTTAATCCTTCCACTTAGGTTCTCTGGCTTTAGCTCAGCAACTGAAATAAATGTTCTAGAGAATACAGAGCCTATTGATGCCAATCTAAGGTAGATGTAGACTATGTTATTATAGATTTCAATTGCTGGATTAGTTACTATACATGGAG
>QMRW01000157.1 GCA_003650785.1 Thermoprotei archaeon
GAGAAAAGCTTAGGATTCACTACCTCTCTATGAGAACAGAGACAGAAAAGAGTACCTAAGGACTAAATAAGGACTGCTAGGTTCCACAGTCTACAGTATGCTTACATAGTGTGTTCAATTAGAATGTCCTAATAGCCTCTAGGTAATTGGACGAGTTTATAGTACCAATCAAAGAGATCTAGCATTAAACCCTAGGTCTCGAAGTATTCTTGCGAATTCTCTCGCAAATCCATAAACTGTAATCACTTCCGATGGGTTCGAGAGTTTCACATATTGCATGAGCCCACGAAGATCCGCATGACTTGATAGTGGAAGTGCTTTTTCGTCACTACTCTGAGCCATCCACCCAGTACACGTCACTACACTATACCTCCCCGAGAGTCTCGTAGAGTATCCAAGTCTAGTCACTACTATATCGTGAGGCTTATCAAGCTCAAATCTTCGTATTAACAGGCCTATTCTATCATACTTAGCATGGATTATAGAGTGCTCATAGATACGTTCATCCGCATATATAGTGGCTCCAAGACGTGATGAGGATAGGAGGGCTACTATTTCCTGTGCTGTTCCAGGTGATCTAGCACCAATGATTACACTTCCTTCACTCTCTAAGAGTCTCTTGACTATTTCAAGTAGTCTTCTATAGAGTCTGGATCTATCGGGAAAGAGATATGGTAGTGCTCCATATGTGGACTCTATTATGAGTATATCGGATTTCACTACTCTTGCTGGTGCGAGTATTATTCTAGATTCTGGATTGAAATCTCCAGTGAAAACTACTCTTGGATCATCTTCTATTATGAACTGGAGACTGCCTACTATATGTCCAGCCTCTTCAGCTTTTATCCTTAAACTGCCTATCTCGACCTCAGCTCCAGGGTAGACTTCTACATAATTCAACCATTTAGGTATACCTCTCGGAAATATTAGCTCTAGTGTAGGTCTACTGATGAGTACTGGAGTACCCTTCAAGTACCTGAGTACGCTTATACTATAATGGTCTCTATGAGCATGAGATATAGCTATAATGTCAGGTTTAATAGTAGGTTTGCTTGTAGGATCGAAGAGAACTCTATTTCCTCTAAAGGTTACCATGATTCCTCCATTTCTTCGAATCTCCATCGTAGTTTTAGTAGGAATCATGATTAATTGTCTTTCGATACCTCTAGGAGTCTAATACTTTAGTTTTGTAATTACCATACTACTACTATCTCCACGATAGTATCATCGTATCCAGGGAACTCGAAGTTGTTATCTCTGAAGTACCTTACCCCAATTCCAACTTTCACTACATCATCTGTCTGTGGCTCTATGAACACCATCCCCTTATCGATAGTTTTAAAGGCCACTATCACATGTGCATACCCGCTCTTGAAGTGTAGGATCACAAAGGCACATCTTATACCTCTCCTCTCTGCATTATTATTGAGGTCTGCGGCAAAGTGCTCACATGTATACTTCCCCTTTATATACTCCTTTTCATCCGTAGTATCCTCTTCTAGGAACTCCATAAGCTCTCTGTATGTTGGATCTCTATAGAGAGTCTGTTTTTCAAGATAAGTAAGCTTCAATAGTAGATCAGAGTTCTCAATTTCCAATTCATGAATTCTCCTCCTCAGATATGTATTGTTTAGCACTAACTCGTTATATGAATTCAAAAGCGATAGGTACTCCTCATATAGTTCATTATACTTAACTCTGATTTCTTCATAACTATGAGTTAGATTATTGAGAGTACTCAATAACTTGCTGTATCCTTCTCTAAGAGTTGTATAGGATGATTCAAGTTTATGGTATTTACTGAGTAAAATTCTATATTCCATTCCTATACGGTCGAGTTCACTCTTTATACTTATCAGTAGGAATATACTTAGAGCAAGGAGTACAAGTAGGACTACACATGCTACCGTGATCCTACTCATAGATACCCCATTAACTATAGAGGATTATCGAAAAAGTTTTCCGGGGAATTGGAGATTACATTATTCTAACAAGAGTGGAAGTTCCTTGTAGATCTGAAAGACTAAACTCTTAGAACCGAAGAGATTAATACTAGTTTTAGTTAGTAGGTACGAAGATAAAGTTTATGAGACTCTAGACTAGTATTGAATAGGATAACCCCTAAGTTGCCACTAGGATTAGAAGAACTATGGAGCGGGGGTGCCCGAGCCAGGACAAAGGGCTAGATCCGTCCAGAGGGGGCGGACTTAAGATCCGCTGCCGAAGGGCTGCGTGGGTTCGAATCCCACCCCCCGCACTTTTCCTCTCTTTTCGTTATTAACCCTTTTAAGAGACTATATGAGCAGCACTCTGGACGGACCAGTCTCTACTCTAATACCAACTTGAAAAAGAACTATCATTATATTCGCTCCGCTTCGTGGACTAGGACGACCCTTACTCCTGACAATATGATCCAATGACGTACTGCAACACTTACATTCCGAGGACCTGTCACCATTGTGTTCGAGAAACTTGACTTCTACAATTTTACCATCCTTTAAGTCGACAATAGTTAGGAAGAAGACTCTAGCAAGTCTAAGTAATATCCCCGCACTTAATTCTCCAGGATCATCTGTTGAAGCTATAGCCCTTAGGATATCAGAAAGAAGGAAATAGGGAACATAGTTTACTGGGAAGGTATCCATTCAAGATCCATGCTACTACTCCATCTCCTTCTTCGACATAGCCTCTACCGTAAGTTGGACGGCCCATGATATCATTTCTCAATAGGCACTCATTCAATTCTGTTCTGAATTACTGCTCCGGTACTGCTGATTCAGCTGATGGAGGAAACATCTTTGGAACAGTCTCTACGAGTTTACCCCATAACTCAATCCACATCCTTAGCAGATAGATGTAGTAAATCATTCCCATCCAATAGTAGAAGACCATGAAGGGATCCATGAAGGCCCATGGATATGAATAGGGATACCAGCCATACCAGTATGGATATGCCATGTCCTCCTCACCTCAGCGGCTAATAGTATGGATATAGTGGATAGCTATAGTATGGGAACCATGGAATATAGGGTCTGTAAATCCATGGCGTGAAGTATGGCATATAGTAGGGTGTGTAAAATGGATAGAACCTATAGGCCCATGGATA
>QMRW01000158.1 GCA_003650785.1 Thermoprotei archaeon
AGGACGCTCAATATAAGAGAGATAAATGTAGCTGGAAGATTGGAGGCTTCTGAAGACCTCATAGCTGAAAGTATAACGATAGCTGGAAGTATCGATATTGCGGGCCATATAGAGTGTAGTAGGTTGAGTATAGCGGGCAGTTGTAAGGCCAGGGATATGGAGGTCAGAGATCGAGGGAAAGTGAGTGGAAGACTTGTAGTAAGGGAGAATATCGGAGGAGGCGAACTAAAGGTAGCTGGTCTCCTTAAGACACCTAAAAGTGTGAAATTGAGAGAATTGAAACTATCGGGTAAGCTCGATGTAGGTGGTACTGTCGAGTGTGACTATATAGAGTTAAAGCTGAGTTCAAATTCTCGTGCCGATAGTATTAGAGCTAGAGAGATCTTAATGGAGAGAAGTAAGGAGAGGGAAATAAGAGTGCAGCTATTCGGTATAGACCTCATAAACATAAGTAGAAGAATTGCTCGTAGAAGAGTAAAGCCCGTATTGAGAGTACATGAGGTAGTAGCTGATCACATAGAAATCTACGATATCATTTTAGAGGGAAAGTTGAGAGGAGGGAGTATAATAGTAGGAGAGGGGGCTGTCATTAAGGGAGATGTGTACTATACTGAAGACATAGCAGTAGACGAGAGAGCTACTATACTTGGAAGAGTAGAGAGAGTAGGAACTTGATAAATAGAACTCAATCCTGTATCTCCTCTTTTCATGGATTGAAGTGAATTTCTTTCCGCTTCTATTTCTTACTTTGTTGCTTGAACATTCCTCCTATGCTTAGTGTCATGTTCCCTTGGAGATGAAGTATCTTCCCTACTGATAGGTTGTGAGGATTGAGTACTCTGATATATTATACTAGTTGTTTAGCTATACTTGATGGTATTACGCTTTATAGCACTATCACTCTAGGGAGAGATAGAGGGACGAAGTTTTATAAATCTCTCAATTGCTATGATATCCTGAACAGTCTTAAAGGACTCTTATCATTTACTAGTTCTAGCAGATACAGGAATTACTATGATCCTCGTGAATAACTTAGTTAAAGTTACTCGAAACTATCAAGTAACTATTCCCGCTACTGTTAGAGAAAAACTCGGAATAAAAGAAGGTGACCTCGTTAGAATAATATACGACAAGTCTGAAGGTATAGCGAAAATTGTGCCAGCTAGAAAGAAGAGAATTACCGTCCGATTGAGTAGAAAAATCAGTGTCAAGGAAATAGAAAGACTTATCGAGGAGACCCTAGATGAAACTACTTCCTTACACGACCATTCTCATCTATGAGACTGTCGAAGACTCCCAACACCCCCAAGAAGCATGCAAGTTGATAGACCAGACCAAAAAGATCCTCATACTCCCAATAATCATACACGAATATCTCTGAGTAGCATCAAGACTAGGCATAGACATAAAAATCGTCCTATCAAAAATAAGCGAATACCTAGAAGACCCACGAGTATATTACTTCGCTGAGTCTCTAGACATCTACCAAGGTGATGGCAAAATGTTCCTAGAAGATGGCAAACAACACCAGGAACTCAACGACTATATAATCCTCGCTATAGCACGCAAAGGAAAACTCACTTTAGCAACCTATGACCATGAACTAAGAAAAGCAGCCATGGAGAGAGTAGTGAAAATAGCACCATAACAATAGTAGTATACTAAATCTCCAGCTTAAATGAGGAGTCTCACGTACAGGTCTCTCTACTGATAATGTTTACACTATGCTTATATATCTGTCCTACATTTTTGTAATACGGTAAGATTAATGAGTGTAATATCAGTTCGCATACCAAGGGAGTTAAAGAAGAAGATGGACTCTTTAAGAGGAGTTGTTAACTGGAGCGAGGAAGTGAGGAGGTTTATCGAAAGGAGGATTAGAGAGATTGAACAGGAGAAGGCTATTGAAGAACTTGAGGAGTTAATTCAGAGATTACCTCTCATGCCAAGAGGTCATATAGCCAAATACGTGAGGGAAGATCGTGATAGTAATTGATGCGTCTGCTCTAGCTAAATACGTACTACATGAAGATGGTTGGGAAGAAGTATCGAGATACATTAGGGAGATGAGACCACTATACTCTGTAGATCACGTGTTAAAGGAAGTAGCCAACGCTATCTGGAAACATGCATTTATAAGAAAACTCATAACCGCCAAAGTAGCATTACAGCTCTATAACCTACTGGAGAGACTGACTGTTTCACAGGCGATAATACTAGAAGATGAGCTAAAGTATGTGAAGAGAGCAATAGAGATAGCACTAAAACACGGTATAACAGTATATGATGCACTATATATAGCACAAGCAGAGAAACTCGGAGAACTACTAACCTCAGATGAAATACAAGAAAGTATATCGAGAGAGCTAAGGATAAGGGTCTATATGGTCTGATCAATACCTCCTGAAACAACAGGATGAAGTAGTTAGAACTGAACTATGATGTTAGTGGCTGATGCTATGTAAGTAATCACGCGAAAGTAAGGCTACTTAGTTGAACCCTATGACTATATAGTCGATCATGGGAGGTTGCTAAGTAAAAGTGCTATTTAAAAGATTAAGCTATAGATTAATATTGACTATGAGCCCTAGTATGGAGCTGATTAAGCTAATTAACGATCTGAGATGTAGAGTGGGTGATGTACCACTATCTAAGTTGAACAGCCTATATCATCAAGCTCGTATGAATAGGATTGCATTCTATTTCTTGAGCCTACTTCATGAAAATAGGTTGTTGCCACGATCTCTGATAGGAGATTACTTAAAGCTCGAAATTAGGTATAAACGCACTACGGAGAAGTTTATTCAAGTCTCTTCTGACCTAGAGTCTCTGGGAGTGGATTTCGCTATCTTTAAGTCGCTCAAGCCCTATCCAACGACTACTGTAGATATCGACACCATTATCTTTGATGGGTTTAAGGAGGCATTTGATGGTCTGCTTAGTAAGGGTTATGTTTTGTGGGGCTATGGACCCGAGTCCGTGACCTTAAGAGATCCCGATGGAGTTATTGGGATAGATCTTTATAACGAGATTGCTATCTCTAAGTTCATATACTTTGATAAGGAGTATCTTAGGAGGTTTAAGGCTAGAGTGGATTTGAAT
>QMRW01000159.1 GCA_003650785.1 Thermoprotei archaeon
TAGGAGTGGGTCTAGGCATCTTAATGGCATATAGAAGAGGGGGAATACTCGATAACTCGTTATCCATATTTGCCTCCGTATCCCGTGCTACACCGAATTTCATTCTAGGTCTTTTACTACTATACTTCTTAACAATTTATTATCCTATATTTCCATCTAGAGGAAGCTATGATATATCTATTGAGCCAGGCTTTACCTTAGAGTTCATATCAAGTGTACTATATCACTCATTCCTCCCAATTATGGCCTATGTCATTACAAGTATAGGAGGATGGATGCTTGCTATGAGAGGTAGTGCTATAAGAGTCTTGGGAGAAGACTATGTAACTGTTGCTGAGGCTAGAGGGCTTAAATCTGGGAGAATTGCTAGAACTTATGTAGGTAAAAATGCCCTCCTTCCACTGTTCGCAAGCTTTGCTATATCTCTAGGATACATGTTTGGAGGATCTGTCTTTATAGAAAGTTACTTTGCATACAATGGTATAGGAAGCATTATAGGTCTAGCTATGTCGTGGAGAGACTATCCACTAATCCAAGGTGGCTTCTTACTGATCACTATCGCAGTCATCTTCTCGAACTTCATGGCTGATCTACTATATGGTAAACTGGATCCCAGGGTGAGGAGAGGTGGTACATATTCCTAAGTTAAGAGAAGATAAGGTAATGAAAGGTTTAAAAAGCTTTCTACAATATCATATCCTCGAACCTCTAAAGATTCTGGCAAGTGATAAGAGAGCGCTTGTAGGACTGAGTATACTAGTTTTTTACATATTAATGATAACAGTAGGTCGTGTGCTTATACCTCTAGACCTAACACCTCATCGAGAGAAGAGGTATCTAGGTCCTTCATGGGAACATCCACTGGGCACTGACTTTGCTGGTAGAGATATTTTAGCACAGATAATCCACGGTGGACGTGATGTGCTTCCTGTAGCCTTCTTAACTGGTCTTGTAACGGTAGCTATAGGAACAATTATAGGGATAATTTCTGGATATGTGGGTGGTAAGCTAGATCTAGCTATAACTACCTTCATAGATATCTTCTTAACTATACCAGGGTTCCCGCTACTGATGGTAGTGGTTGTATGGTTACTTCAATCAGGAATACCAGTAAATATCTTCATAATAGCCTGTGTACTGAGTATAACTGCATGGGCTGGTTTGGCTAGATCTGTAAGAGCACAAGTTCTATCAATAAGAGAGGAGGCCTTTATAGAGGCAGCTATATGTCTAGGCTTAAGTAGGTTTCACATAGTCTTTAACGAAATATTACCTAATATAATGCCATATATAGCTATAAATTTCATGCTTAGTTCCGTAAGCGCCATATATTCATATACAGGACTTCAAGCTCTGGGGCTTATACCCTATGAGCCAGGTACATGGGGGGCCATGATTTGTATGGCTCAGGCATATGTCGGCACTATAACAGGTGCTGGCTGTTGGTATGTACTTGCACCAGCGATAACAATAATAGTATTACAAGTAGGACTTGTATTCCTCAGTCAGGGAATAGATAAAATCTTCAACCCTAGACTAAGGGAGAGGTAAGTATATGACTATACCTTTAATAAGGGTTGAAGAAGTATCTAAGATATTTCCAGTTGGGGGTGTCTTTGGAGCTAAGAAATATATAAAGGCTGTCGATAACGTAAATCTAGAAATAGGTGAGAATGAAATACTGGCCCTAGTAGGCGAATCTGGATGTGGTAAGAGTACTTTAGGAAAATTAATGTTGGCTTTACTAAAACCAAGCTCTGGTAGTATATTATACTATATTAATCACAAGTATAAGGATGTATGGTCTTTAAAGGGGGAAGAATTCAGAGAATATAGAAGAAATGCACAATTGATTCCTCAGGATCCCTACAGTACACTTAACCCTATGAAGAAGGTAATATCGGCTCTAACTCCTCCTCTTCTACGGTATAAGATTGCAAGAAATAGAAGAGAGGCCAAAAAGATGGCTGCAGAACTTCTGGAGATGGTGGGTTTATCTCCTCCAGAAGATTTCTTTGAAAGGTTTCCGTGTAGGCTTAGCGGAGGTCAATTACAGAGAATTGCTATAGCTAGAGCCATAAGCGTAAAACCGAAGTTCATTGTAGCTGATGAAGCCGTCTCAATGCTAGATGCCTCCTTGAGGATAGAGATTTTAAATCTACTCTTAAATATCAGAAAGAGACTAAAGACTGCCTACCTGTTTATCACTCATGATTTTGCTATTGCTAGATATTTCGCTAGAAATGAGAGAATAGCTGTAATGTATCTAGGTAATATAGTCGAAATGGGAAGAACTGAAGAAATAATCCAGAATCCTCTTCATCCCTATACACAGACTCTATTAGCAACAGTTCCAATACCAGATCCTAAATTAGCTAGAAAAAGAGAACTACCTAAACTGAGGAGTCTGGAGATACCCAGTCTCATATCCCCTCCCCCTGGATGTAAGTTTAATACTAGATGTCCCTATGCCGAGAGTATATGTGAGGAGAAGACTCCAGAACTAAGAGAAGTAAAAGGACGCTTAGTAGCCTGTCATCTATTCTAACAATACCTTAATTCCATAACAAGACACTAAAATATCCGAAAGAGCAGTAAGGATCCTGTTCGGAAAGATGTAGCATTAGTCTGCTCAGTGTTCAAGACTCTGTAGATCAGAAGAATCAACCTCTCTATCTTAAGTAGAAAATGCTAACTGTATAGGTGACAGGCTACTAAGTGTCTCCCTCCTAGATCTATCAGTTCGGGTTTACGCTCTTTACATATTCTCATTCTATGCGGGCATCTTGGATGAAATTTACATCCAGGTGGAGGATTTACGGGGTCGGGTATTGGTCCAGGCAGTGGTTTAAGATCCTCCACCGGGCCTGTTATTGAAGGTATGGCCTCTAATAGCGCCTTTGTATATGGATGCTTAGGCTCATAGAATATTTTATAGGTATCTGCAATCTCTACAATATTGCCTAGATACATAATAGCTATTCTATCGGCTATTTCAGCAAGGACTGCTAAATCATGTGTTATAAATATCATTGTAAGTCCTGTTTTCTCATGTATCTTCTTTAGAAGTCTAATTATA
>QMRW01000160.1 GCA_003650785.1 Thermoprotei archaeon
ATGTGTGCAAAAGGATCCCTTGGTATGATAGAGCATGGATGGGAGTTACTACCACTGACACTAAGTATGCTGAGAATGATATAGCTCCTATTTGTCGGATGAGAGAGTCTTTACTCCCATCCTACCTAGCCCAAAGGAGATGATGAAGAGGGGAAGCGAAGAGAAGAAAAACCTCCATCCCAAAAGGGGAGAGATGGAGGTAAGGGGGTCTATATACGATTGTCTAGAACTACTATAGCTTGGAAGTCGTTTACATTAGTACCAGTACGACCGGTGTATATCAACCTCCTCAAGGCTTTAAGAGCATGGAAGCTATCATTATTAGCCAAGTACTCATCTAAGTCTAATCCCAACTCTATAGCATCTCTAATCGTCATCCCATCTACTACTCCACCAGCAGCATCAGTTATTCCATCAATTCCATCACTACCTATAGATCCTATGGCTACATTCTCTAGTCCGTCTATACCCTTAGCAGCTGAGAGTACGAGTTCTTGATTTCTCCCTCCTAATCCCCTCCCTCTTACAGTTACCGTAGTCTCTCCTCCAGATACTACTACTGCTGGTTTGGGTATGGGATTGTTCCAGTTATAGATCTCTCTAGCTATGGAGGAGAGAACTTTACCCACTTCTCTAGCTTCTCCCTCTACAGTAGAGGATAGGATTAAGGTATTGAAGCCCATTGTTTTTGCGAGTTTACTCATGGCTTTTAGACTTTCTCTATTACTAGCTATGATTATATTAGTCACTTTTCCGAAGATCTTGTCTCCAGGCTTTGGAGTCTCTGGAATTTCGCCCCTACACCCCTTTAAGATATGCTGTTTAACACTATTTGGTACTTTATCAAAAATTGAATACTTTTTAAGTACATTTATAGCATCTTCAAAGGTACTAGTGTCTGGTGCTGTAGGTCCAGATCCTATGACGTCTATAGGATCTCCTACTACATCGGATATTATTAGGGAGATTACTCTAGCTGGAAAGGCATGCCTAGCTAACCATCCTCCTTTAATCATCGATATGTGTTTCCTAACAGCATTGACCTCTCTGATATCAGCACCACACTTGAGTAGCTGCTCTGTGAGCTCTCTTAAATCATCGATACCGATATTGGAATAGGGTAGTGGCATAAGAGCAGAGGCACCACCCGATAGGAGTACTATCACTAGATCGTGTTCACTTAGCTTACTCACGGTATCTACAATACGTCTAGCGCCCTCTACACCTCTCTCCGATGGTATAGGGTGATCGGAGCCCCAGAGTACTATATGTTTAAGTCGCCTAGCCTCCTCTCTAGGGACTAGTACTATTCCATCTGATATTCTATCCTTTAAGATTCCCTCTATAGCCTCTGCCATTCTTCCACTAGCCTTACCAGCACCTACAATTACTATCCTCTCTATATCGCGCAGATCTACTTTTACATCGTGGATACTCAGTATATGATCCTCAATACGCACCTTTTCGAGTATAGTAGTGTAGGGGTCTGCTCTTCTAATACCCTCATCAAAGAGCTTGAGTACTACTTCTACAGCCTTACCTCCAACCTCGACTAGTTCTTCATAGTTCTTGATTATCACATTCTACACTAAACTTCAAGCCTTAAAACTATAACCCAGCTAATAAATTCTAGAGTGCTAGAGTAGTGTGTATAGAGACTATTTTAAGCTTCTAACCTAAATCTATAGCATGAGAAATCTTTCACTGCTAGAATACTTTAGAGAGCTGGAATCCAGGACTGAACCAATATACAGATTTAGAGCAGAGAGTATTGAGGAGTGGAAGGAGTGGAGGACAAAGTTAAAGGAGAAACTGTGGAAACTTCTTGGAGAACTCCCCGATGAAAAAGTACCACTCAATCCTGAGGTTCTAGAGGAATTCGAAAAAGGAGGTATTGTTATCAGAAAGGTAATATATGATGTAGAGGAGAATTTCTCAGTTCCAGCATATCTACTACTACCAGGAGAAGTTAAGGGAAAGTTGCCAGCAATTGTAGCATTTCATGGACATGGAAGAGGAAAGGTAGATGTAGTAGGTCTAGTGAAGAATGAAGTAGAGTACCAAGTTTATATTGCTAAGTACAACTACGATTATGCCTACAAGTTCGCTAGACGTGGTTATGTTGTACTAGCACCCGATGGTAGAACTTTCGGAGAACTTTCCAAGGATGGTGTAAGTTGCGATTGGGGTTTTAAAATGGCTATACTACTAGGAAGAACTATAGTAGGATTGAGAGTATGGGATGCCATGAGGTCTATAGATTACCTACAGAGTTTACCAGAAGTGGATAGTGAGAGGATAGCATGTATAGGACTATCATGGGGTGGAACCTGGACTGCCTACACAACTGCCCTCGATGATAGAGTGAAAGTCGCTGTAATCAGTGGTTATTTTGGATCCTTCAGAGATATGCTAATTGAGAGGTCATGCTGTATATGTCAATATATCCCTCAAGTAAGACTTTATGCTGATTTCCCCGATATTGTAGCATTGATAGCTCCTCGCCCACTCCTAATAGAGTATGGTATCAGAGATCCCCTGTACACTTACCGAGTAGTCCTCGAGGAGTATGAGAAATTGAAGAAGGTGTATAGATTACTGGGAGTAGAAGAGAGACTGGACATAGATATATTCGAAGGAGGACATCAGTTCAGTGGTAGAAAAGCTTTTGATTGGATAAACAAGTGGTTATAGCTCCTCTTTTTCTACTAGTTCAGATGCACGAACAAAGCCTGTAGAGCTCCTCTTCTCTACTGAGACTCCTTGATAGAGTTTATATAGGGCGTTTATTAGAGCATTAGATATGTGTACCCTAGCTTTTTCAAATTTCTCGAAGTACTTGAGGAATCTATGTCTCATATCATAGAAGACTTTCTGAGGATCGCTTAGTCCCATCTGTATCATTTTCAACTCCTTCTCCATACTTCCCCTTACCTCAGGCTTAACTATCTCTGGAACATATCTTTCAAGAGAATCTATTAGTGCTACACCTAGAGGTGTCGGTATACACTGCCTTCCCTTGATTATGAAGTATCTTCTCTTCACATTTGTGTGTATGTGATCCTGCA
>QMRW01000161.1 GCA_003650785.1 Thermoprotei archaeon
ATGCCAGTACTGATAGTGACATAGACTATGTTATTCAATCCTCGACCATATCCAAAGTATCGTTCGCCTACTACAGCAGTAGTACAGTCATTTAGGAGTATGACGGGTTTATTGAAGGCTTTTTTAAGAGGTTCAACTATGGGGATCTCTCTAAAAGGTAGATTAGGTGTATTGACAATTGTACCTCTTCTGAGATCTAGTGGACCTATTGAACCCACTCCTATACCTCCTATTTTATCCACTCCTATACCTACTTCGTTAAGTGCTCTATTTACCAATTTTATAATCTGCCTACTTACATCAATTCCTCTTCCCTTTCTAACGGTGGGTTCTATTGACCTTGTGAGGAAGTGGCCCTCCTCGTCAGCGATAACTACTCTTAGGTTAGTAGCACCTAAGTCGATACCTATGGCATAAGACATTTCTATACCCTCTAATAAGGTGTTAACTAGTCTGGGCTATTATTTCACGGGTTCGGCTCGAATTACGTAATTCTCTTTTCTTTTCTCTAGTATGGCTCTAAAACCATTATTAGATAGAGTGATTATTACATCCCTCCATGGGAATTTCGAGGGGTTTCGTACTTCGATTATGTATCCTCCACATGAGGGTGTTATTAGAGCATGTTCGCCTACTAAGCCTTTGAGCTTACTATCCATATTAGCTATGTGTGCTTCGAGTGCTCGGAACTCTGTTTCTCTTCTACTCTTAAGCTCCTCTATTTCAGCCTCCTGCTTTTCTACTCTTTCCTCTAGCTTCTCTACCCTCTTTTCATACCTTTTCATCCTATCTTCTACTTCTGCCTTTTCTGCAGCACCTATAGGTATTTGAAAGAGTCTTTCAGCATTCTTGGCTACATAGTCCTTCATACCAAAGCCTATAGCTATTCCTAGACCTACACATACTCCTATAGAGATTCCCCAGAAGAGTGCATTCGCAAAGGAGTAGAGTATAGTGACATCTATTTTCATAATCGATAGCGTCATTATGATCAGCATAAAGTACAGTAGTACTCTACTTAGTGATGTTATGAGCAGGCTATAGGGCATTTTCGAGCCTGCTAGAGACTCCTCGATTACTTTTATGATGAACTCGACTATAGTTACACCTATGACGAATACTATTATACCGCCCACTAGGCTTGGTATGTAGTTAATTACCGTGGTAGTAAGCTCTTTCAGTGCTCCAATACCTAGTAGATCTATTGAGGCGAAGATAGCGAGCAGGTACACTACCCATTTCACTATTAGACCTATAAAGGCACTAGCAGTAATACCGTATCGACTAAGGACTCTATTGAATAGGCTTTCCTTGAAGGCATCATCTATCTTGATCTTTTTCATGAGGGCGTTGACTACTCGCTCTAGTAGTCTGCCTATGAGCAGTCCAGCTAGTAGTATTATTGCGGCTCCCAGGATCTTGGGAGCTAGCAAGGCTATAGAGTCTAGTATACCCCTTATAACTTCTTCTAATTGCATTTTCTACCCTCCTATTTTCATAGGATAGGTTTAATTTTAATATTACTATCTCTACTGCATAAAACTTATATACCCTAAAGATAGGGATATTTTCAAAATATTATTTCATCTAAACCAAGGCTTCTTCTTTGGAGGTCTACGTTCTATGGGTTTTACTTTATCCTCTGACACCTTAAATTTTAGGATATCTCGCTCAGTAGTGGCAAGCTCAAATTCCTTCGAGGGCTTTATAGCATCCCATGGACATGAATCAATACACTGGTAGCAGAATATACATTTAGAGTAGTCGAAGCTAGGTGCTCTCCGCTTTACTTTAGGGTAGAATACCATGGTTATGGCACCTGTAGGACAGTCTCTAGAACACATGCCACAGCCTACACACTCATCGATATTCAATACAGGTTTACCTCTAAAGCCTTCAGCTAACTCTGGTCTCTCGAAGGGATAGTGCCGTGTAACGGGTTTCTTGAAAAGTGTTCTAATAACTTCTGTTATCAGTCTAGGGATACTCATGTACATCACCGCCTATTGTAGTACCTCCTTATATCTCTAGTACTCCATATCCATACTTTCCCCTTTCTAATGTCTATAAATTTCAATCTATCCATACATGAGAAGCAGGGATCCATACTTACAAGTACGGCTGGTATCTCTGGGATAGTCTCACCTATCATCGCTCTCGCTATGGGGTAGATATTGGAGAAAGTAGGAGTTCTCACCTTTAGCCTGTATGGTTTATCTGTTCCATTGGATATGAGGTGGTAGAAAAGCTCACCTCTAGGAGCCTCTACTATAGATATTACATCGTTTTCAGGAACTCTCCTGGGGGCTGGAACTCTTATATCTCCCTCTGGGAGATGATCTAATGCATACTCTACTATATCTGCTGATGTGAATAATTCTCCTATTCTCACTAGTACTCTTGCTAGAGAATCTCCCTCATCATATGTCACCATATCGAAGGGTATTCTATCGTAAGCCTGGTATGGATAGCATATTCTCACATCGTACTTTACTCCGGAGCCTCTTATCACTGGACCAACAGCACCATACTTTATAGCGTCACTTCTGGAGATTATTCCGCGGTCACATAGTCTCCTCCTGACGGTTGCATCTTCTGTGAAGACATCATAGTATCTCTTAAAGCGTTCTCTTAGTATAGCAAGTCCCTTCTTAATTCTCTCCTTTTGTTCATCATTTATATCTCTCTTGACTCCACCTATAGTATTGAGTGATGAAAGTACTCTATTTCCAGTAATATCCTCTATCATTCTCATCACTATCTCTCTATCTCTCCAAGTGTACATGAAGATAGTTTCGAATCCTATCTCCTCACCAGTTATACCTATTATCAGTAAGTGACTATGGATCCTAGCTAACTCGTTGAGGATAACTCGAATAAATTGAGCTCTTTCAGGTACTTCTAAATTTAGGGCTTTTTCCACAAGCTGTACGTAGCATGTGGTATGTGCAGCGTTACATATTCCACATATCCTCTCTGAGAGATATATATTCTGGACATAGGTCTTTTTAGACATCAATTTCTCTACTCCCCTGTGACAGAACCCTATCTTTACGTCTACATC
>QMRW01000162.1 GCA_003650785.1 Thermoprotei archaeon
GGAGAGTTCAGTTAGGTATCCAGCTACTACTTCCTGTATAGCACCAGGTATATCGAAGGGATCTCATTCTATCTCGGCCAGTGCAACTATCATGAATATAACCATAGCAATATAGTGTGGAATTATTGATAGAGGTCTAAATCCCAGTGCTGACCATATTCCTTTAGAAATATTAGTTATGGAGAGAGTCCCTGTCTCTATAGCCGGTATTAGAGCCATGAGTATGAGTACTATATCAAAACCTATCACCTGCATTACTAATCTAAGTGCACCAACTCTAGTAAATGGGCTAGCGTAACTCCAGCCCAGTATAAATATGAGGGCGGCTGTAACTGAGGCTAACAACATCGAAACTAAAAGATCTCCCTCAAAACATATTATCGCTTGTCCTGTGAAAGGTATGAAGAATAAGTTGAATGTAGCTAGTGATACTGCTGATACTAGCGATAGATCTACCATAAATTCATCCGCCCCTCTTGGGACAATATCCTCTTTGGAGAGTAGTTTTATGAAATCTGCAAGTGGTTGTAGTATTCCTTGAGGACCCGTGTACGTAGGTCCTACTCTACTCTGCATGTATGCTACGCACTTTCTCTCTAACCACTCTATTATCAGAGAGGCGAGTCCTATGAATAGTACACCAGGGAATATCAGTATTTTGAGCAATAGGTCTATCATTGTACTCACCTCGTTAAGATATAGCTGGCTATGAGAGCTAGGATTATATAGATCACTAAGATCACTCTTAGTACAGGCTCCGCATATACTGTAGCGGGCATGGAGAACGCTATTAGTAGGGGCACTGCTTCCAGCACTGAGAATAGAAGCACATATCTAAAGAACGTAGTTGTAGTCGTATCTGGAGCGACTATTTCGTCCTCACCGCAAGCATAGAATTTCCTCTTTTCGGTGCTATCTCTACCTCTAGTCGAGAGTTTAAGGGCGGTAATGTAGGTCAATACTATAGCCATTACAACTAGTAGAAAGCTCAGAGCTATTACTACACTCATCATGACCCCCCGTAGTAGTTAAAGTCAGTATTATTAAGTTTACTTCTAGGGGTATCGATAGATGACTCTGTGAATCTTTGTGATACTATAGAAATTCCTAATATATCACATTTTAGGTTTTTAATAGGATAAATTTTAACTCTACAGATCTCAATACTCCACCTCTCTTGCTACTTCTACGATCCTTCTAAGCTTATCTATTGCTATTTTATAATCTAAAATAGGATTAGATGTAGCACCTCTAAGACCTCCAAGACCGCAGTCGGGTTTGATCATCAGTAATCTCCTACCATATCTACTCAGTCCCGACTTTACAAGGGATAATATTTCCTCTTTTCTCTCTACGATAGCTTTTTTCGAGGAGAGACATCCAAAGGCTATGAATTTGTCATGAGATTCCAGTACCTCAACATCGTAATTCCTCAAGTTCTCAGGCGAGTCCGCAAATTCGTGATCTAGTACTTCGATGTTCTCTAAATTAAGTAGTATTTCAACTAGACCTTTAGAAATCCTTCCACACACGTGGATTCCCCGAAGTGTGTAAAGGCCCTCGAAAACCCTATCTAAACCAGAGAGTATATCTTCAGGCTTATAATTAAATAATAATCTTTTAACTCCTACAATTGTACCTAGTATAGGTTCATCAAGGACTAAAAAGTCATAACCGAATTTCTTAAATGTTAGTGCAAAACTCCTTGCGAGGTCTACCATGAACTCCAGAGTCTGTTTCTTCCTTGAAAGTAGGCTATTCATGAAGGATGGTCTTTTAATGAATATTTTAGATGCTAGAGTAAATGGTCCCGTTATGGGTGCTCTTAGTCCTTTTATGTTGCTAATACTTTTGGTTGAGACTAGATTAGTTACTATTATACTCTCCTCAGGTATGTATTCCTTTACGTCGATTTCTACAGGTTCCTCTTGTAGTAGAAAGTAGAATTCTCCTCGTTTACCAATAATACGTTGTTCTAGAAGTGGTTGTAGGAAGATATCTATGAATCCCCTGAGCTGAGGGTATGGTGGATAGTCTATTCCTATACTTACCATATCTAGAAAAGCCTTAGCTACATTCGTCCTTGAGTAGTCTAGAGGAAGAGAGCCTACATGAGTCGTATACAAGTTTTACTCCCCCTACTTACCTTAAAGTTGAACTTATAACTCATTTGGAGTTACTTAAGGCTTAGAATACATTGTTTATGGATCTCCCATATATAATAGCAGAATTTGTTAGTAGAATATTGTTTAGTCTTCCTCAAGACATTTATGGATAATGCCTATAATATATGATGAGAACCTAGTAATATCTCGTAACTCATACCTCTTAATATGTCCCTTTAGATATCCCTCCCATTTCTCGTATACAGCTAAGAAATCTCTTTTAGGTATAGTCTGCTCAGCTCTAGTGCTTTCAGCCTCTACAGTGATGTATTCTAGGGCTACCCTTTTAACGATGAAATAGCTACCACGAACTCTTCCAGCTACACTCCAATATTTAACCCTATCTCCAGGCTTAAGACAACTAAGAATTTTATACCAAAATTCTTCCCTATTAAGTCCCACAACTATCACCCTCAACTCTATTACATTTTAGAAAATTCATAGAACTATAAATTCTCTTTCAAGAGCTTGTGCGCACTTATAATATTAACAGTAGTGAAACTGAAGGGAAGAATAAGTAGAGTAAAGAGAGGAAAATCAATAGAAAAGATCTACTCCATGATCTAGCTTGTCAAACCTATTTTTATAAGCCTCTCAATATCCTAAGATCTGGGTGTTGTACCGCGTGGAACCCTTTAACCTAGAATACTATTCAAAGCTAGCTGAAGAAAACAGGCTCAGATTAGAGAAGGCTTACAACTTTGAGGAAGGTGATAGAGTACCAGTACTCATAGGAGTTGGAGGACCTTATTACGCTAAACTCTTTGGGTACACACTGCTAGATTACTACACTAACCTAAGTGTAATGTTAGAAGTTCAAGTAAAGGGGATA
>QMRW01000163.1 GCA_003650785.1 Thermoprotei archaeon
ATTAAGTGAGTAGGTTACTGTTATCGTGCTAAATAGCATAGAGAAAGATATATGAACCCTATATAGCGAAGTCTTATCCCAGCTCCCTGCACAATTCTATGGGGTGATGGAGGTTGTTATGAGATGAGTTATGATAGGAGTACTATGAATTGCAGGGTTTATTCGAAGTACGATAAAGGAGAGTTTATTCTCTTATAACTACATTATATTTATTGACACTTCTTTCTGTGAATATCCAAAATCCTAGATCTCTATAGAGTACTACTATATGCTTCAATTCCGGAGGGAGTGAGGCATTTATGATCCTGAGTGTGAATTCTCCTCTGGAATTCGTTTGTAGGAACGTGAGTACTTTAGCCCTGTCTAGGGTAAGTGGATTAATATTACTTGCATTTTCTACGGCGTAAACTTCAAGTCTAGCAAAGGGTATACGTTCCTGATGCTTTCCCAATAAGTAGCCAGAGATCTCTATAACTTCATGTGCTTCTATTACCATGAAGGCTTCGTAGTATTCTATCTTATTATCTAGGATGAGAGTTACTGTGAGTAGAGTATTAGCACTCAAGTTAGATAGTAGTAGAGCTATGTATCTCTCACCTTCTTTGGTACTTGAGAATCTTAATGAGATCAAATCTATCACTTCTGTTCCTACAATGGTATGAGTCTTCTCTATACCTTCTTCACGTAACATGTACCCCTCTCGATAGATAGTCAGTAGTAGAGTCTCGTTAGGATAGACTATGCCTCTAGTAACTTCGATAAGGTCTCTGGGATCTGTATTTACGATGTCAACACTATCATCTATAAGGTAGATGTGGACTCCTTCTACTACATTCGCTAATTCTATCCTCTTAATAGAGAAGTATGGACTATATTCTATTCTCCTTCTTATAGTGTTCATACCATAACCGAAGATAGAGGTTACTAGTAGTAAGATCATGAGTATTTTAAAGTACTTTTTCTCGTCCAATCTCCGTCACCATTTATGGTATTGTATTTACCTGTATTTCTGATGTGAGAATAGGCTAGAGGGTAAATATAGTTTTGGTGATCTTCTGTACCCTGTGTTAACTTATTTCACCCTAACTATTCGTCATGTAAGCTATTCTTTTCGAGTTTACAATTATTCCATCTTTAGCCTAACAGACTAGTGATTTCACTATAGGTCGGTAAGTGCCATGAGCCTTCACCTTTGATTCTATAATCTCCTACTAGGGTAGCTATTTTTGATGCTTTTTCCATGTCGTAGCCATTCAATATACCGAATATGAAGCCTACAGAGTAAGAGTCCATTAATTCTTCTTCATATACATCTCTAGTCCTTCTAGTCGAGGGTAGTGGCAGTTTACTTTCAACACCTTTAGAAAATACATAGACCCCATTAAACCCCATACTCACAAATATACCCTTAGCTCCATACCTCTTCATAAAGAATCTAAGAGCAGAGGTAGATGCTGTACCTAATAACTCCATAAGCTCCTCTTCGCTCATTAACCAGTAGTCAACTAGTGAGGATAGATTGGGTAATAACCCTCCCATGTCTTCACCCAACATACCAGAATCTACCTTCAAAAAGGTTAGTATATTTAAGTTCTTTGCCTCCCTCAGTAATCTTAATGCTAGTGTTCTTCTCATATCTACGAGTGTCTTTCCTGATATGTATAACGCCCTAATTTCTCTAAGATAGTTATCAATTGGTACTGCTACTTTGACAATGTTAGCACCGGGATATATGAACCTATAATTTCTACCTCTCTTAAGTACTAATCTTACAATAGTACCTGTTGGCTTATCTTCAACTGAATATACCCATCTGATATCTACATTTTCTCTCCTTAGAAGATCAGTTAGTATTTCCCCATAGTGATCTTTCCCCACAGCACCCAGAACTCCACTAGGGATTTCTAATCTAGATAGTCCAACGGCTATATTAGCAGCATCTCCTCCACCACTTATTAATACCTTCTCTGCTCTCACATCACTTCCTATCATCGGAAGGGAATTAGCATATATGGAGAATTCTAAGTAGAGATCACCAAATGCTAGCAGTTCTACACTAGACATCGCTCTACACCTTTACTCCTAGTCACAATAAATGCCTGTAGTACGACTATAAAGGTATTGCTATACCTTAGACTCATTGCACCCAAATGTAGATGACCACATTGAAGTGATTGTACTTCCTCGAATATGTGTGTCTCTATTGTAGGCGAATTGAGCTGAGTGTTTGGATTAACTAATTCAAAGCTCCAGCTCATTAAATAGTGAATTAACAGAATGGGAGAAGTGATTCTCTTAAAAAGTCTTGAGATAATATCCAAGCTTAATATTTCAACAATTAAGTAAGAGAAGAAGATAAAATCCACTTAAACAGCTAAAACCTCCTTTAAGCAGAGAGAGGCTCACGGTAGACTTGAAATTGGTGGACCGGCCGGGATTTGAACCCGGGACCTCCCGCTCGCAAGGCGGGTATTCTTCCAGGCTGAACTACCGGCCCTCTGATATTATAGTTATTATATTTCGATGGATTTTTCTTAACCTAAAATTGCTTCTATGAGAGACCCTTATAATCTTTTCGAGCAATGACAGATGAAGCAGACATTCCTAAACTTCAATTAGCCTGCTAATTACCTAGTGTTATCGAACATTACATCTCCTATCCTTAGTTTTATAAGCACACGTTCCTCCCTACAAGGGGAGTTCGATGATAGAGGTCAGGTGGGTGGGTCGAGGAGGCTATGGAGTAGTTACGGTATCCGATATACTGGCAAAAGCTGCTGTTATAGAGGGAAAATACAGTCAACACATACCGATGTTCGGCCCTGAAAGAGCAGGTGCCCCAGTATACGCCTCTACAAGAATCTCAGAAGAGCCCATAGAGCTACACTCGGAGGTATATAGCCCTGATATCGCTATCATAATAGATCCTAGGATGAGTACTGAAGTCACAGTGATCAAGAATACAGGTCTGAAGAGGGGTGGTGTACTACTACTTAA
>QMRW01000164.1 GCA_003650785.1 Thermoprotei archaeon
CTATTTGATCAAAGGATTCAGGAGCATTGTACTCCTGGTCGTGTAGAATGCTATATGTTTTATAACTATCCAGTTTATCGAGGTACTCCTCGTCCATTAGTCTAAAATCCTTTCTTCCCGTGATCATCTCATCGTAAACTCTATAACGTATTACTGCTCTCTCTCCATATAATATTTTAATGAATTTCTTCAGGTCTCTTATGAATTTCTTTGGTATAGTGTATATTAGCATTGTTTTTCCTCCTAGTAGTATTGTCTTACTCTTACCATATCCCATGGTTACATCTATGTTTGTCTCTATTTGTTTGTTTAGTATGAATACTACTACTGATAGTCCTAGTTTTGGATATATTGGTTCAGCATATACCTTGACAATTCTATACTCTCTTAATAGTTTGTTAACTCTTCTCCTAACTATATGGTATGGAATTTTAATATCTCTAGAAATCCTAGCTAGATTAAATGGATTTAATTGAAGCCTATCCAATATAGTGTAATCCAAACTATCTAGTGAATACATACCACATCAAAAATATTCTTAAAATAAAATATTTATACTTTTCTATTATAGGACTAATGTTGTACTAGCTGAAAAGTACCTATAGGACATTTAAAGAGGACATGTACTCGGGTCTGGATCTTTTACTGGTTCATCGTCTGCTGCTAATACGGTATATCCTGTTGTTAGGGTGGTTATTATTAGTATTGTTATTATTAGTCTTTTTAGTATTCTCCTATCACTAAGTACTAATCCTACTAATACCCTAATCTTATCTAGAGTCTTCATACTCTCACAACAAGAAATAGTACACATACTATATAAACATTTTTTGACAAAACAACAAAATAACACACCAAAAAATAGAAAAGTCATATTTAGACAGAATAAATAGCAATAGCATATAGATATTTCTAAGAAAGTGAATGAGGGCTCAATAGTCTCTATATTATGACTACAATTCTAAAGCTTAACTATGGATTTAGTCGAGTTGACAAAATGTATATCTTCATTACCCTATACCATGGATAAACATATTCCTATAATTTCAGACTAAGACCTAATATAATGAATGATACTACAGGCTCACCTGAGATGGTGGGAAACTAAACTATACATCAATCTGAAGGAGTATGCATGAGACCTCGTAGACAGATGGGATATAAGTCTCCGTGTCCTAAAGAGAGTAGGGATAGAAAGGGATCAATATGAAGGGTAGTAAAGAGCCTACTATACTGATCCTACTGAGGTTAGGAGAGATCACAATCAAGAGTAAGAGAACTAGGAGGAGATTTGAGAAGGTACTACTGAACAATATAGAGGATGCTCTAAAATCGAACAACATACACGACTACAGAATCCATAGAGAATGGGGAAGAATCTACATAGAGACCAATGATAGAAGAGCACTCAACATACTCAGGAGAGTATTTGGAGTAAAGTCACTATCACCAGTAATACACTTGGAATTCTCCAACCTAGAGGATCTAGTAAAACAGGTTGTTCCCCTGACTATAGATAAGGTAACAGGGAAGACATTTGCCATAAGAGCTAGGAGAGTAGGAGAGCATGACTTCACTTCCATGGATATAGCTAGAGAGTTGGGAGCAGCACTCCTCAAGTATTCAAGGGGAGTAGATCTGAGAAATCCAGAGGTAGAGATAGGAGTAGAGGTAAGGTGGAATAGAGCGTATATCTACACCGAGGTAGTCGAGGGATACGGAGGACTACCAATTGGAACAGAGGGAAGGGTAATATCCCTAGTATCAGGAGGCTTTGATTCAGCAGTAGCAGCCTGGTACATGCTTAAGAGGGGAGCTATGGTAGATTACTTATTCTGTAACCTCGGAGGGCTAGCACATGAGAAAGGAGTTCTCTCAGTACTGAAAGTACTGGCTGATAAGTGGTCCTACGGCTATAGACCAGTACTATACATAGTAGACTTCAGACCACTAGTAAAGGAAATAGTAGACAAGTGTGATAGAAGTCTATTCAATATAATACTCAAGAGGTACATGTACAGAGCAGCACAGCGCATAGCCTATAATACAGGTGCAGAGGCTATAGTGACTGGGGAATCCCTAGGACAGGTATCCTCTCAGACATTGACCAATCTAGAGGTATCGAGTAGAGCTGTAGAGATACAGATACTGAGACCATTGATAGGAATGGATAAGGATGAGATAATAGAGATGGCTAGAGAGATAGGAACCTATGAACCCTCATCCCTAGTGGAAGAGTTCTGTGCTATCTTTGTCGAGCATCCTAAGACTAGAGCCAGTCTAGATGAGGTCTTAGAGGAGGAGATGAAGATAGATGAGAAAGTGTTCGAGGATATAATGAGAAGAGTTGAGAGTATAGATCTCAAATCCATAGGTCGAGAAGACCTACTACCAGCCGATATAAAAATCGCTAGCATCCCAGAGGGAGCTATAGTCGTAGATCTTAGACCTAGAGAGGAGTACGAAGAGTGGCACTATCCAGATGCCATCAATACCTCTCTGGCGGATCTCGTAAAACTTGTCAGTAAACTGGGGAAGGATAAGACATATGTACTCTACTGTAGAACTGGAGCAGAGAGTTTGGAGGGTGCAGTACTACTACGGAGTATAGGATATAGGGCTTTTAGTCTAAAGGGACCTATAGGTAGGATAAAATGTCTGGTTAGAAGATCCTAATGAAATACTTGCAGACACTTAGTAAGTATTATCGGAGAATTAATTTTTAGGAGGGATTATAAGCCCTGGTCTTTCAGTAAAAGGGAAGAGATGAAGGTAAGAGGTCTTTCGATCTAACTAGTACATAATCACCTTGATACCTAGCTTTTCAGCCACTTTTCTAGCTCTCTCTTCTATGAAACATATGATGGTAGTAAGTTGTGGTTTTACACCTGTCTTCTTTTCATATAGGATGCCTATCCTGTAGAGCTCTGAGATATCACTCTTAGAGGTACTCGATTTC
>QMRW01000165.1 GCA_003650785.1 Thermoprotei archaeon
ACCAGGGGGTGTATGTATACATTTGATGAAATGTATGAATAATAGATTGCTTGTATGGATGAGTTTAGAACTATCTTGATATCTCTTCTAGTCTCCTACCCTTAGTCTCCATACCTAGGAGCAGTACTGCTATTGCTGCCACTATGTGTATTACTGAGAACTTTATAAAAGTTGGAGTTAGGCCTAGGAATGTGAGTATGAGTCCTGTTAGAGGACCCTGTAGAAAGCCTCCAAGTCGACCACATGATGCAGCTGCACCCGCGCCCGTACCCCTTACTCGAGTTGGATATAGCTCAGGCGTATATGTATACAGTCCAGCCCACGCACCTAAGTTGAAGAATCCTATGATACAACTGGATATCAATATACTAGTGGGGTCTCTAGAGAAAGCGTATGCAAGACATCCAATTCCTGCAAGTATAAGGTATAGTATCAGTACCGGTTTTCTTCCTAATTTATCTAAGAGAAGTGTTGCTGAGAAATATCCAGGTATCTGAGCTAATGTGACTATGAAGTAATAGAGTAAAGGATCCACTATTAATCCGGATCTTATGAAAAATGCTTTAAGCCATATGAATATTCCATGGTAGGTATACACTAAAGAGAACCATAGGATCCATAATAGAACGGTTCTGGGAATATAGGATTTCGAGAATATTTCCCTAATACTCACTTTCTCCGAGACTACTCTAGGTACAGTTTCGATCTTCAAATTAAACATCTCGAGCACTTTTAATGCCTCCTTACCCCTTCCTCTACTGATGAGGTATCTAGTCGATTCAGGTAGGAACGCTAATGTCAGTGGTATGGTTATGAGTGGAATGAACGCAGTATAGAACAATACTCTCCAACCATATAATGGAATTATCGATAATCCAAAAGCAGATGCTAGTAGTGCTCCAAAAACCCAGCTGGTCTCTATAAGACCTATGAATAGACCTCTATACTTTGGTGGTGAGTACTCGGACATATACACTCCAGGTAATGGTAACACTCCACCAAGTCCATAACCAGATATGAAGCGCAATACCAGTAATGTACTAAAATCTCTAGCTGTGGAAATTAGTCCTGTGAATATTGAATGTATCGATGTTGTGAGTATGAGAGCAAGTTTTCTACCGAGGATATCAGAGATATAACCACAACTCACAGCTCCAAGTAGCATTCCGAGGTACAGGATTCCTATGACCATACCTAGTGAAATGGGATCTAGGTGGAACTCCTTTTGAATAAGATCAAGTGCAGGTGCTATTAAAACACAATTCATGGCAGCAAATAGATAGAACATTATACATATGAGTAACATAATATAGTGTGTTCTGGACAGGGAGATTCTATCGAGTATTCTCAGTAGGTCCTCACTTAGCTCAGATGTTTTACTCATACCTAGGACACTGTAATTAAGTGTGTATATATATCTAGCCTTCCAAGATTTACCTATATCAATACGAGTAGGATACCTATTGGTCTAATATTGAGATCCATTTTTAGTGAAGGTTTTATCCTCTCTTAGTAGTTCCAATACCTTTTTGTACAATCTGGTAGGTGAGGTATCTCTCCTAGCTTTATCGAGCATTTCTATGATATCTCTTAGATCAGCACATATCTTAGATTTGATGAGTCCTCTTAATGCTAAATGAATTTTGGCATGTGCTTCATCAAGCAATAGTGGTAAGTTCTCCTCGGATCTCATGATAGACCTTGTCAACTCTACTCTAAACTCACCAAATGCTATGTAGTCTAGAAGTTTATAAGCTCTTCTCAACTCTGAGATTGCTTTCTCTATATGTTCATCGATTGTTATATATTCTGAGAGTATGCATATGATATGTGATATACGTACTAGACTTTCACGAGCTATAAGTATACATGCATCCCGAGCTCTATCCTGTGCTTTCTCAAATACGGATATTGCTAGTAGTTCAAGGGCTAACTGTTTTAATGCAGGTTTTAGCCTTATCAAGCCTCACGGTACATTACCTGCACAACTCTTATAAACTATACTCTATTCATTACCACTCATACCAAGTCCATCAGCTAAGCTTACTCGAATATGAATAAATAATCTCTTTTACGTTAAGGACTTCCAAAATCTCCGAGTTTCCTTAATTCTACGAGTCCTTTAGTAATTTAGAGATGAACTGAAGAAAATAAGGAAGAGTCAAAATACTAGGCTTTATAAGAAAACCAATCTATAAACTCAATCTAAAATAAGCTAAAACTATGCTTAAAATTATTCATATCACTATAACCACGCCTCTAACTGCACCTACGTAAGCTTCTACCATTAATTAAAGATCTTACATTAATTCCCATGAACTTAATAGATAAGCTTAATATCAAGCTAATTGGACTTCCTAGTATAATACGGTCTTTTAAGATTCATTTAATCCTTAAAGCCCTTTCGTGCGAAGCGTTATACCTATGATAATTCCAATGGCTATCAGGAGTAATAGTACTATTACCACAGCTGTATTGTATATCTCTCTGTTTTTTATGAATAGTACAAGAGATAATATTAACATAGCTACAGGAGTAAATATCAGCACTATTGTACCTACGAAAAATAGAGTCTCATAAACCCTCCACTCAATTAATGTTAAACGTAGGATAAGGCCTGTAGAGTAGAGAGTAATGGCAATGATAAGGCCTATTGTGAGAACTAAGTAAAGAGCCTTCCTAATTTCCATATTATACACCTGGAAGTCTCCATCCTACAAGGATAGATATTCCCCTAGCTAACATCAAGTATGCAAAGTACAGTAGCAATATACCAAAGAGAATCTTGAGCTTATTAGCTTGTACTCTGTTCATTATTGAGGATCCTATAAGTGCTCCTATGGCGACGCCTAGGACAGTAGATGATACGAGCTCTAGGTTTACATATCCAGTCATCAGGTATATTAATGCTCCTGTTGATGCAGTAATCCCCATCATGAACTTGCTAGTAGCAATA
>QMRW01000166.1 GCA_003650785.1 Thermoprotei archaeon
GAGAATGTGGTATCTCCAGAGAATGTAGCACCCGAGAAATCTACATCTCCTAAGAACACGGCTTCTGAAAAAGCCGCGTGTTTTGAAAATGCTACTAAGAAATCAGCATTATCGGAGAATTCTGCACCTAGGAAGCTAGCATTCTCATAGAATTTAACATATAGAAAGGAAGTCTTCCCATGGAAATGTGCATGATTAAAGTATACTGCGACATTAACCTCCTCCTCGGGAAATACTATATCGGGAAGGTGATATCCTATACATAGTAATTTATCACCATTCTTCACGGCCTCTCTTATCCTCTCGTAGAATGCCCTTCTAATGGTATCAGGGTCTCTCTTCCAATACTCTGGATGGTGGAAAATACAGAGGCCATCTTCGATAGCTTCCATATCGCATTTAAATATTACTAACTCACTTGCCTCTAAATCGAAGTACTCACTAGTGTACTTACAGCTGGTTCCTTCAGGCATATAAACCTATTATGCTCAAGACTTTATATAGATATACCTGTAGTGTCAAAACTAATAGATCCATAGAGCATAGCTTCACAGTTCCTCGACAGCTATATTGCTCGTAAATCGAACTGAGAGCTATTTCAAGCGATGTGATTGAGAAACCTTGTTAAAAAACTCTATAAAGAATTTCCTTATGAGATACTTTGCCCTGAATATGTCATCATTCGTGAAGACAGTAATTGAAGTTGGCACAAGATCCATGTGATAGAAACTCGAGTCCTCTAGCATGAAAGCTAAGTGTAAATAGGGCATTTCTAGTCCCTTATACCATACAACTCCCCTAGATAACTTTATTTCCTCAACCTCAGACTTGAAAATGCTCTTGACTAAGTCCTTTAATTCGTGATATTCTATCTGATCCATCAAGTTTTTAAGAGACTCTACCTCTTCTTCATCCAATTGAACTATAGCGAGTACATGTAGTGCATCACCTATAGTATAGAGGCTTATCCTCAAGTGCAATCCCAGAATATATGGATACAGTTATATAATAAATTAAGTGATCAAGAATAGCTGATATAGGAGAGCGAAAGTTTTTGGCAAGTTCTTGGAAATGTAGCTCTCCTGCATAGCAACATAGCTATTATTGATGCAATTAATCTAAACTAATATAAGAATTACCTAGGTAATCATACGAACAAGTGCTTTGACAAGTTTAAAATTTAATGTAAACAGCTAATTAACGTAGAATAATGAGTGTAGAATGGACTAAGATAGTAGTAGTACTAGATAACGAGGCATATACTATAGGACTTGAAAGTGAATGGGGATTGAGTATATACCTAGAGACACCACATACTAAGGTATTATTTGACACAGATACTGATCCAGTAAAGCTGATGTTCAATCTCAGAAGTCTGAACATAAACTTACTTCAACTAGATAGTATTGTAATTAGTCATACTCATAGAGATCACACAGGAGGTCTACGGATCGTGGCAGATTACAATCCTGATCTAAGAGTATATATGCCCAAGCGAGCAAAAATAAATAGAAAAATAAGGGATCTAAAGCTATCCTTTATTCACCTCGAGGAAACTACCTCTATATCAAAAGGAGTATACGTAGTCGGAGAGCAGTGTAGTACAGCTCTAGGGATATGGGAGCAAGCAGTAGCTGTAAGAGTAAGAGATAAGTTAATCCTACTATGTGGATGCAGTCACCCCGGGGTGGATAGGATAGCAGAGAAAGCTCTACGAGATATAGGTGGTAGACTACATATAGTCATTGGAGGATTTCATAATCCACCTTACACAGCACTTAACAGACTAATTGAACTAGGTGTTAACAAGATATACCCATTACATTGCAGTGGTAGTAGTACTAGAGCGTATATAGAAGAGAACTATCCCGAGAGAATAGGTAGAGGAGGAAGTGGACTTATATTAGAAGTATGAGAGGAAGTACTACTCTATAAAACTACTCAGAAATTAAGATAAATTTAGCATTTCTAAGTGTAAAGTCCCTAGCTAGTATCTAAATATACATATATATTTAAATATATCAAGAAATGCATAAAATTATGTCGATAATAGCATTCGTATTGATTAAGACTGAAGCGGGTAAAGCTTTCCATGTGGTCGAAGGGGTTAAAAAGATAGAAGGAGTGATTGAAGCATATGCTATAACGGGAGAGTATGATGTTATAGCTAAAGTTGAGGCAGCTGATATAAAAGAACTAGGAGAAAAGGTGGTAACTAAAATACATGCCATAGATGGAGTACACTACACAGTTACATCGATAGCAGTAACATAACCCTAGTTTTTCTAAGCCATCTCCACTACTAATTTTTCACCCTCTCTTACCCTTCTCAGTACGTCCATCCCTTCTACAATTTTACCAAATACATTCACAGGACTAGCTGGTCTAATTTCATCTACAGAGGGACTTATAGGTGTTCTTCCGAAGAAGAGGCACATAGCTTTGCCGGGCGGCCAGTAGGCAACATCCCCTATAGCTACTATCTCCTGCGGATTTTCAAGATCTACTTCAACTGGTGTTGTAAAGTAAACTTCATCACCCCATAGATTAGCTCTACTCTCGAAAGGCACTATCTCCAGGAAGGCATCTCTAGTCCTCGGATTTCTATCTATAAGCTCTACGATAACTTCTCCAGCATGTTCAAATTTAACCCTAATCCTCCACATAGCCATCCTCTAACAGTACTATAGATCACATATAAGAGTATCTAAACACTCTCCTGAGCTCTCTCATATAGTCTCTATGCTGAGGATTTTGAGAAATATAAATATCGATGTAGGGATAGAATTCTTTGAATTAGTGATACTTCTTACTTACCTCCGAGAGGACTTTAATTCTATCTACAAGTATGTCTACTCCTATTCCCGGCGATTCCGGGATTTCTATATATCCATCCTCCAAGCTCCACTCTGGCTCTACGATATCTCTCTCC
>QMRW01000167.1 GCA_003650785.1 Thermoprotei archaeon
GTAGTCTTTATCATTAGTTTTTAGTAGTCTCTCCATCCACGCTAATTATTATCGTCTGAGGGAGCTGTATAATAGTGTTCGCTCCTTAAAGAGTTTGTTTGAGTCTCCTAGGGGCTCCCTTATTCAAGAAAGAGTTCAGGGAGTCCTATGTTTGTGTGAGGCTATTTTAGCTATATCCTTATACCTTCCTATACTCTCCTCTATTTAGGTCTCTAGAGGATAAAGAGTACTTGACACTTCTCCTACTCTTTTAGGTCTAAGTGTTAAAGTGACTCTTAATTAGGTTAAGTCCTATGGTGTGACTTTATGGTGTTTGTCTAAGTGTTATTTGTCATTTTGTCAAAAAATGCTTATAAAGTCGGTATGCTATTTTTGATTGTGAGAACATGAAGACCATAGATAAGGTTAGGACTATACTGTGGATAGTACTTAGCAATAGGAAACTACTCAGAAGACTATTGGTAATAGCACTAATGCTAACCGCAGCAATCACAGGGTATACAGTACTAGCCTATGGCGATGACGATGATAGAGAGCCTATTCCTGATCCTGATCCTTTATAAGCCTGCCTGTCTTTGACTATTTTAGTGCTTGGCTGGTGTGGTGTTGGAAAAGTATAAATATTTTTTTAATGGTTATTAATTGATGCTACATGTATTCACTAGATAGACTAGATTACGAAATACTGAACAAGATTCAAGAAAATCCATTCAATATAGCCAAAATAGCTAAAGAGCTCAAAACACCATACCACAAGGTGAGGAGGAGATTAAACAGACTACTAAGAGAGGAGAGAATAGCTAGAGTATACGCAGAGCCTACCTACCCCAAGCTAGGACTAAGTACAGTAGTATTCGTACTAAATAGGAGATCGGAGAATGACATAGACATTGCACTCCTATATAGTAGGATTAAGGCTAGACTACTCGGTAATAAGACAATGCTAGTCTACAGTATTCCCAAGAAATTCATTAGGTATCTAAAGAGATTTATAAGAATCCTGTATGGCGAGGACTCAATAGTACATTACGGAGTCTACGATAAAATATTGATCGGTAAGAAGGACTTTAAAATACTAGACGAAGATCCTGATGAAATAGACCTCTATAGAATAGACATCAGTGATGTTAACCTATACTATCAGGAGCATGTTGAACCATTAGATTGTACTGATCTATTCATTATAAAGAAGCTTCAAAAAGACGCCACTACCAGTATTACTAGTATTGCCAGAAGCTTGGGGATAAGTAAACAACTAACAGAATACCACTTAAGGAAGCACGTAATGAGTAGAGGACTAGTGGAATTTAATGCTAAGATCTTCGCAGACCTGAAGAGACAACCACGTCTGGTACTTCTAGTGGAGTTTAGTGATTACCTAGCACTAGTGAGTACTATGATGCATATTGTCAAAATACCGTTTACCAGTAGCATCTTCCTATCAAATAATAAGATGATAATGTATATTGGTACACCCATAAACCTAACCCTAAGACTGATGAGAATACTAGACGATCTGGTGGAGAAGGGAGTGATAACAAAATACGAATACTACATCCAAGACCCCTCGTACATACCAAGAAGGTACACAATATCATGCATAGCCTATAGGAATGGAGCATGGAGGAGAGATAGAGTACTCAAAGCATTAAGAAGAGGAGAAGTAAGGCTTATGGAAGAGCTAAATGTACTATCAGAACACCACCGATACGATGATCTTGATAGCTCACAAAATGGTATAATATAGATTTTGAGGGATTATAGTTAAAACTAGATTAGATCTTCTTCAATAATCTTTTCTATAACCCTCTCTACTAACTCTCTTTCCCCCTCTTCCGTGAGCTTCGCATCTTCCTTCTCTATGAGCTTCCCTGCAAATATATCCATCATTATCTCACCCAACCTCTCCGTCTCTCTCCTCTTCTTCCTCATCCATCTCCATCCTAGCATCAGGTACCATCAACCACTACCCACTATCAGACAGACTAACCTCTCCTCAACCCTTCCCCATACCCAGTCAGCTGGATGACAGCCGATACACCCTCCACCTCTCCACCTATGCTCAAGACCTTCCTACCATCAGCATATACTGTCAGGTTGTAGGGCATGTTCCCAACATACGATCTGACTATACTCTCCAGCATCCTCACATTCCCTCTGTACACGGCTTCGATAAACCTAGGATCCCTAGCCATAACACCCAGTACACCCTCTGGGAGCGTATACACTCTGGTCAAGTGTACTCTGAGTACTGTACATATCAGGATGCATACGGTCAGAAGAAGTACGATAGCGGCTATAGCATCAAGCAAGTACACCTGCCCACCCCTATCCACCACCCCCTACTCTCGATTAGAGTACCGACTCCTCTTAACACTCTTACTCCCGATCACTACCCTTCTTTTAAAGAACCTACCACACAGGAGACATTTATACAGTCCTATGAGTACATGTCCGAACCTCCAAGCCTTTACGGGCACTCTTACTCTCGTACCGCACTCTGGACAGTAGTACACCATCAGTTCAACTACGGGACATACGATAAAGGGTTTACCGAGAGGGATAGGTGAAGCTAATCCTTAGTGAACTTGAGGATAGGAGATCTAGAATAATATGCTACTGCATAGACAAGATGCTAGGTTCTGATGACTGCGAGAAAACCAGATTTCTAATTTCCAGAGGATTAATACCGAGAGAAAGAAGGGATGAGAGGGAGAAGCTTCTGACCTGACAATGCTTAGATTGAGCAGGAACATACTATCACATGATATAAGCGTAATTCCAAGTCCAGAAGAAGCACTAATGCTACTTAGTGGTGCTTTACTTCTTGCCAAATTGTTAAAAGCGTTAAAAGCAGTGCTTAGAGAAGCAATTTAGGATTCTGCTATA
>QMRW01000168.1 GCA_003650785.1 Thermoprotei archaeon
ATAGGATGTGGTTGGGCTGCTAGGAGTTTATATGAACCAGCCTTTAGATTCCTTGAAAAAGGAGAATTAATAGCTGTCATGGACGTAGTTCCTTCAAGAGCTAAGCATTTGAAAGAACTTTATGGTGCCAAGAAATACTATACAAGGCTTAAAGAAATAGCCAATGATGATGAAATAGATGCTGTAGTAGTTTTAACTCCTCCTCATAAACATCTAGAACCAGTAATTGTTGCTGCCGAAGCAGGAAAACATGTCTACTGTGAAAAACCTATGGCACCTACTATTAAAGAAGCTGACATCATGATTGATGCATGTAGGAGAAATAGAGTAAAATTGATGATTGCTTTTATGAAGAGGTTTAATAGGTCGTTTCGTGAAGTTAAGTCTCTTATAGATAAAGGTGAACTTGGGCAAGTCTTTGAATTAAGAGCCATATGGGATAATGCAAGAGTCGGGAAGTCTTCACCAGATCAATACAGGTTAAAATTATATTCTGGCGGTGGATTTTTACAAGAAGATGGATCTCATGCGTTAGATGTTTGCCGTTGGTGGCTTGGAGACGTCGAGGAAGTCTCAGCTTACATTTCTATAATAGCTCCTGACCGTCACGAGACAGAAGACCTAGCGTGTGTAGTAATGAAGCATAGGAGTGGAGCTGTAAGCACTTTACACATAACTATGTTAACCCACATGATAGGACAAGAAACTTATACGGTTTTCGGAACCGAGGGGACCTTAGAAATGAAATGGATTTATCATAGTTCAAGAAGTCCCGAGCCAGCTATAATAAAATTGCACCGTAATAGTCGCGAAATAATAGACTTAACTCTGAAAGCTTCTTGGAACCCCTTGGACGAATTACGAGAAAATTGGCAGTATTTAGCTGAATTAGAACACTTCTGTGAATGCATTATTGAGGATAAAACCCCTTATTGTACTGGGGAAGATGGTCGTGCAGTAGTGGAGTTAGTTAATGCAGCGTATCTATCTGCATGGAAGGGGGTAAAAGTAAGGTTACCATTAAAGGAAGTACCTGATTTTAAAGAATTCTTCAAAGAATTAAGAGCTAAGAGTCCTTGGTCATTGGGGGATAAGGAGTGGTATAGTTGGTATTAATAGGATTTCAACTGAGTTCCAATTGGGATTTGGTACTCCTCTCACTTAAGTGAGGGAGCGTCAGGTAAGCCACATGACTTCTTCCATGGCCTGACATAAGGCCTCGATGTTCTCTAGCCGAATAGGCACGTTCAGCTCAGCTCTTATAATAAGCCCTCCTTCTCTTAACGAGAGGCAGTTTACTAGTCGTTTCACGTAATCCCTAACTTCACTTGGTGTTCCGAAGGGTAGGAGGCGCTGTGGGTCTACATAGACGTCCATGCAAACGCGACCCTTAAACTCAGCTAAGTTCTCCAAGCCGTTGACGCTACCCTCGACGTTCAGAACGCTAACTCCGCTTCCTATGAGAGCGCTTATAATATCTACTACGCGGCCATCGCTGTGGAGGTAGACGTGAACGCCGCTTGCCCTAACCTTTCCGAAGATTTTCTTGTACGATGGAAGGATGAGCTCCCTGAAAGCCCTAGGGCTTACTGGCAATCCGTGCTGGGTTCCGAGATCGTCTCCAAAATAGATCATGTCAAGGCCCTTGAACTTCAAGAGCCTGTCCACGAGCTCGAGGTTGTACTCTGTAAGCCTCTCAACGAGCTCATATATCTCAGGAGGCTTTCGAATGAAGTCTCTTAACAAGTTAGTGAAGCCGCGCAAATAGTATAGTCTCTGAAAGAAGAAGCCGTGAGGCATGTAGCCAACTACTAGACCTCTGCTTTCTCTAGCTCTTTCCAAGCTCTCGTAGACTTCACCCCATGGAATTAGCCCCCCTCCCTCGACTGGCATGCCCTCTTCGGGGTCAGGCAGTTCGTAGCTCTTGAAGTTCTCCCAACTTTTCAGAGGGTGTTCTACTACCTGACCTTGTAGTCTTTCTTCGGGGAAGAGCCACGTGCAGCCGAAGGGGTCCTTGAAGACCCTTTTAGACTTGATGGGACTGGGTTCTCTGTACTTAGGAGGACTTGACATGAAGTCGGAGAAGATCATGGGGTGCCTTGAAATCATCTCTTCAAGCTTCCTTCCACACTCCTTCCACGCAGGTGGAAGTACGTCTATGTGGCAGGGAATGTACTCGGGCTCACGGAACTCCACGGTTCTAATGAAGTTCTCCCTATAACTCATTGAAGGTCTTCTGGAATTCATAATTCTCCTACTTACCTCTTCTGCCACTCTACGGGCTGAGGAGATAAGTATCTATCTAGGATCTCCATTGGATCGGCTTCGCCTTCCTCTAAGTGGTCTCTGATCCACCTTTCAAGCTTCTCTAGGAGCTCATCTACCTTGTCCTTGCGCTCCACTAGGTTAATTACCTCCATTGGGTCATCCCTTATGTTGTAGAGCTCTATTCTGACCCCTTTATAAGGAATTGGCTTTACTTCATCTAGGAGCATTTTCAGCTCAACTCCCGGCTCCTTGAACTCCTTCTCGTAGTGGACTATGAGCTTCCAATCTCCGTCAATTATGGCCCTTTCGCCCCAGGTTTCGACGACGGCATAGTCCCTTATCCTTCTCCCCTTTATTAGCTCTAGGAGGCTCACGCCGTCGAACCTGTAGTTGGTTTCGATTTGCGCGAGGTCTAGTATTGTGGGCACAATGTCCACTTGCTGGGCATAGCCTTTAACCCTTAAGCCCTGGGGCAACCTATCGGGTAGTCTCATTATTAGGGGTATCTTCACGACGCTTTCGTGAAGCCCTGCATGCCCGTAGAGGCCGTGCTGTCCCAGCTGTTCTCCATGGTCTGAAGTTATTATTATGAGGGTATCGTCCAGCACTCCC
>QMRW01000169.1 GCA_003650785.1 Thermoprotei archaeon
CATCTAGAGTGTAAGGTCGTAGATGAGGTCGATGTTGGCGAGTCTACCCTATTCATAGCTGAGGTAGTTGAGGCTTATGGAAGTAAAGAGTATCTCGTAAGGGGTAAGTGGAATGTTAGAAAAGTGAATGTCCTAGAACATCTAGGAGGAAGAGTATTTACGATAGCAACAAAAGTACTATATCCAGAGAGATAGTACACTTTCATAGGAATCAAAAAGAATATTAGAAGTCCACTATAATCTATCCTCAAGTATTGGAATTACAGGCTAATATAGTACAATTAATAGAAAGTTATACTGTAGTCGATGATAAATACAGTATTATAAAGTTGGAGTCTAGATAGATATTCAGTTCATGTTTTCATTACTCTGCAGGTGGTTACAGAGATATTAAACTATTTCACTATGGTACACCCAGCTCTTTAGTGAACTTGAAAGGATATCTCATGCTTCAGTAAAAGGAATAGTAATGGATAACACACCTGTAGTGTATAAGCTTTTTATAATACGGGTATTAAATTTTTTGGAAGTAGAGATTAAGATGAGGTGTTGAGTTTGTCCAAAGTTAGTGAAGAAAGCCCTGAGGAGTTCCTAACGCGTATACTAAAGAGATTGAATGAACTGACCAGTAAAGGCATCAAATTTCACGTGGATACTATAGAGGGTGAACTCCCCCCAGAGGAATTAGAGAAAATGAGAAGAATGTTAGAGGAAAATTAGTATGCCTATTTGGATTAGAGCGAGAATTAGAAGACCAAATTACGAGAGGGAAATAGAGACTAGTGCTAAGGTTAATACTGGCTTTACAATAGGACCATCACCTATTATAAGGCTACCAAGGATACTGGCTAAGGAACTGGGTTTTGATATTGAGAAGGCTGAGCCCTTACAGGGTATTACGGATGCCGCAGGACGACCACTTCCTATGTTAAGACTTGGTGTGGTGGAGGTTATGGCTGTAGAGCCTGATAGACAGAGTCAATGGATTAGGGCTATAGCTGTCTACACAGGAGCTTCATCAGTCCTTTTAAACGATTACTTAACTGAGGCACTTGAAATTGAGCCCACTATGCCTGGATCAGGCTTCTGGAGGTTTAGAGGAGAAACTCGACTGAGGAGGAGCGCTAAGCCAGAATACCACGGTGAATAATTCGATCTTAAATATTCAGATATAGAATTAAGATGGTTTATATTAACTCGAATTAGAGGGGAAACTAATAGACAATTCTAAAAATTAACCTTCACTACGAGGAAATATTAAGAGGAGAATGGCAAATTGAGATTTAAGGCAGTACCTAATTATTCCATGTTCTTCTACGACCTAAGGTGTCTATAAAGGCATTAGATATAAGTGACTATGAGACTTGGTAATTTAAGTGAAGAATAGACATAGTTATAATATTGAGGGATTTTCCGAACAGCTATAGAGAAAACTATCAGTAGATCACATGCATAAGCACGCTTTCTTCAATTTGTACTTTATTTTATTTTATACTATTTATAAATAACATTATAATTTGACAATTTAACATAAGTAGATCTTCCTCTTTTCAAATAGAAAAAATAAGGGAGAAATTATATAATATACTGGTGGGTAAATGAAAGCTAAGAGAATACTAATAATAACAGTAGGATTGATATTTCTACTTCCAATGTTAGTTCAAATAATAGGACACCCCGAAACGTGTCATCTCTATGATGTAGATACGGAAATCTGTATACTCAGTGATTTCTGGGTTGAGGCATGGGTTGAGGGAGATGGTTTTTGCTATTCATCTCCACCATCTTCGTATCCAATCTGTTACCTCTTATGCATTGAGAGTGGTGTAGATCATAGTAGTGTTACTGATAAGGACTGCTGGACTGCATCGTATGGTCCCGATGGTGATTGGGCTGACTATACTGATGGGCAAATCTGCAAATACTGTCGGTGGATAGTCATTAACGTCGAACCGAAACCAGAGTGCCCGGGTGCGCCTTCCTGTAGCAATACTGCGTGTGCATGTATAGATGCTTATGACTGTATAAGAGGGTGAAAAATATGAACAGCAGATGCATTAAAATAAGTACTACTATTACTATAATACTGTTAATAGTAATAATACTCTCCTGTATAAGTACCTCCACTAGGTTTGTACTCTCAAAACCATCATGGTTAAAACCAGGGTTCTACATAGAGTATACCCTCAGAGATGCAAGCGCTAGTGAACTCGTCATAAGGGTTACAAGAGAAGAGCTAATTAAAGCTGGTATTATATACGAATATAAAATAGGAAATGAGACACTATACTCGAATGTTCCGATAGAGAAAGTAAGAGAGTTTATCGAGCATAAATACAATATGACGCTTGAGGAGTATCTGAAAAAGAGACGTGGTACTAGTCTCGTCCTTCATATAAATGGAACAGAAGAACTCATTAAAGTTAAAAGAGCTATAAAGGAAGGTAAGCTACCTATCTGGACGACGAATAATACTGCTAAACACTATCACTATTATAGTAAGCGCAAGTACCTAATCCATAATGCTACCTATTCTTGGAATTGTACCGGGTTCAGAGAGGGTCTAGCTCTCTTTGAAGTGAGGTTTTCTGGATATGTTACGGGTAGGCCACTTTATCCTCCTGCTACTTATCATATAGACCGTAGATTTAAAGTCCTCGTAGATCCCTCTACTAGGAAAGTGTACACTCTAGATGGTAAGTACATAGGTATAACTCCCATATGGGTTGAGCCCGAGAACTTGAGATTTAAGAACAGAGTACTAGTAGTAGCCTTACACAAGAATAAGGCATACGGTGTAGCATGGGATCAGACATTAGTGATCACCTCAATAGGGAACTTTAAGGCGTATAAGGTGATTAAAGTA
>QMRW01000170.1 GCA_003650785.1 Thermoprotei archaeon
AGTGGTACTCCGAATATCCTACCTGTCGAAATGTGTATTACTGCTTCCTCTCCGGGTTTTACTACTACTTCTTCTTGTCCTGCTAGAAGCTCTAGTTTTGATGGTACTACTATCATCGTTAGGGCTATGGCTATTAGGGATAGGATAAGTAGTACTTTCAGATTCACATGATCACCGGTGTTATAGTTGTATTTTCATACTAATATAAGTTGTTCCTCTATGTTCACTAGTACTTTTCATAATTAAAATTTACATGTTGCTTATTAGGGTTAAACTTTTTATTCACATTCTTTGATGTATTTAGGAGTGATGATTACACACCAAGCTGAGTATTGATGAACCTTTAGCGGACTGACCAGGATAGTGGAGAAGCTCAGTCCATAAATCCTCTCTCCTATAAGATACCACATACAGTGTACAACTATACGCTTAGAACCTTCTTCCTGAGGTACCTGGAGGAGAGGGAAAGGGATATTAACGGCTTATCCCTTCTTAACTTCAAGAAGTACGTGGCTGTGATAAGGAGAAGGACTACACAGCACGGTGTGAAGATAACTCTGAAAGCCTTCCTCCGCTTCCTCATGAAAGTCTACGAAGAGCAGCCCCTAGGGATAGAGAGGGAGAGGTTGGCCGAAATATACAAGTACTTCAAAGTGGATAACATCAAGGACTCGCTTCCAAAGCTTCCTCCAAATCTCCCTGAGATAGTCGAGAAACTCATAGACTACGAGACCAAAACGCGCAAGGGGAGATACTGAGCCTCAAGATGGACGACACTGAGGACGCGAGGAACTACGTTAAAGTCCGGGTATAAGAAGAGCAAGAGCAAGGACAGAACTGTCATAGTGGTAAGGTACCAGAACGTCGTTGAAGAGGGACTCAAGTTACTAATCACTTATAAATAGCTCAATATTGTAATTCTCTAGGGAGTCTTAATGAGCCGTAAAAGGCTAATCCTCCCCATTCTTGCAATTGGTCTTATGCTTGCTCTCTCAATCGCTGTTTTCAATGTACCCGCTCAGCCCAGAACGGTCTTGAACGTCCCGTATAAAAGGCAGGACCCCTGTCAATGTGGTCCAGCGGCTCTCTACATGGTTCTCAGGTACTGGGGGGATAAGGTTACCTACGAGGAAATAGTAGACGCTATTTGGCTTAGAGACATGTGCTTGACACTTGCGTCCGACATGGTTAGGTACGCTAGGAAGAGAGGCTTCTATGTGGTTGGGAGGCTCAGCACGATAGAGGATCTGAAGACCTACATAGACCAAGGGTTACCTGTCATAGTGCTTCAGAAGGTAAGTGCCTCTAACCCTAGAGGGCACTTCAGAGTAGTGATAGGGTACGACGACAAAGGCTTCATAGTACACGACCCCGAAGTCTTCCCTAACTACCACATAAGTTATGAACTATTCGTCAAACTCTGGGAGCTCGACTCCCCATTCTACTCATACAACTGGAGCATGGTGATCCTGCCAGAGGACTTGTGGAGCGAAAAGTACGAGTCCGTACACTCCGAGATATGTGGTCTCTTAGATTTAGCCCCTATACTCGTGCGCGCCTATGGGCTGAGCGATGACACTATGAACTTAGTGGTAAGGAAGTTATCACTAGCTGAGTTCGAGGCTCATAACGCCCTCTTCAAGAGGGCAGAGGAACTGCTGAGAAAAGTGAGAGTAGAACTATTACACCATCTAGAGAGACACGGGTGGGTGTGGGAGGGAGAAGGAGGGTTAAAGGTATACGTGAATTTAGAGGGCGGCTACGTGCAGTGTGACAAAACAGACGTCATTTACCTCGTAGCTACACTTGGCGGAAGACTGATAAATGTGACGAATATCTTAGTAAGCATAGACAACAACCCCATTCCTTTCACTCCCATCACAACCTACTGCGCGGCTATAGACGTGAATAGCTTATGTGAGACCAACCGCTCCAAGGTTCCCAGGACTAAGCCCCTAAGCGTTACGTTAACACTAAAGGGAGTTTACCTACTGACTATCAAAGACCCCTTCAGAGGAATAGAGGAGATCAGGCTGGTACCTAGTGGACATACGGAGCTTCTAGAGACACCGCCTAGCTTCATAGAGTTCGGGAATAGGACACGCTACGTGTTTAAGGGATGGCTGGTGAACAATCAGCTCCGGACGGATGGCTCAGTGACTGTGACTAACGACACAGTCGTAGTGTATGTATGGAGACGCCAGTACCTCGTGACCATAGAGTCCTCCCCCTTCGTGAAGGGACGCGAGGAGTGGGTTGACGAGAACTCTAGATTGAAGCTAGCGGTAAAGGACCGAACACTAATCTGCGATAACGGGACCAGGCTGGTCTTCAAGTCCTGGATCGTCAACAGAGCGCGGTTAGAGAGCCCAGAGATAGAGGTGAAGGTGCGCGGCCCGACTAACGTGTCTGTAGCCTACCACGTTCTCTCTAAGGGAGCTGTCTGGAGGAAGGACTACACCAAGCTTTACATAATTATCGCTATTGTCGCAGTGCTAGCCGCATTGATAGTCCTCCTGCTACGTAGAAGGCGCCTAGAGCACAGATGAACTACCTAAAAGAAAAATGAGAATTTTCGCTCTTGTAGTCGTATGAAATGATTGAGGGCTCGCTCATAAGCTTGCCAGGCCCTATCAATAATGTTAGCTTAGCCCTCTCATATGCATGTATTAGCCTGGCTAGGTGGTATATGGGCGCGACTACGGGGGTTACAGTGAACAAGTTTGCTCTATAATTCGTGAGTATAGAGTCCGGCTCTTCATGTGTTAGTGATAGTTCTCTTATTGAACAGTTTGAGCCCTAATGCTTAAAAAGAAGATAGAAGAGGAGAAATAGAGGATTTATGAGTAGAAGGAGTACC
>QMRW01000171.1 GCA_003650785.1 Thermoprotei archaeon
ATATTTAAGAATTTCCCATTATTTAAACGACTATAGGAACAAAATAAAACTATATCAATCATATATGAGAGGAATATCTAAGAAAATATATAGATATGTTTTATTATCATTCTTAGACAACCCCTTCAATGGAAACTTAGAGGTATGATATGTAGACATTTATAAAGAAGAAGTCAGATCTGTGGATACATTGAAGGCATGATATGAATTGAATATTGATTCCGTAAGGTGGTTAGAGAGCTGTTCTCTTAGATTAACTAACAAAGATCTACTAGTATGTATAGACTATCATGCTTTTACTAAGTGTTCATCATAATACATATTCCTTGAATTACTTTAACTTTAGCCGATGTTAACTTTCGTATTGCTTTCTCGGACTCTGATCCTGGTTGAAACCATGCATATTTTATGCCAACTTCTATACATTCATCTACAACACTTTCGACAACCTTAGGGGGTACTACGAATACTACCACATTCGGTTTCTCTGGAAGTGCTTTTACACTAGGATAGCATCTATCACCTAGTATACTCTCGGCTTTAGGATTGATAGGAAACACCCTTAATCCCCTACCCTTTAAGTACCTATAGACCTTATGTCCATACTTCTTTGGATCTCTAGAGACTCCAATGACAGCAAATACATATCCTTTCTGGAGTATATCGCTTATCATACTAGGTTATTTAGATATTTCAAACAAATAAAGTTTAGATAGAATCCTAGGACAGTGCTGGATGATCGGGGTATAGAGGTAAAAATTGTTAAGTTAAAAACCTGCTGTCATAGATCTTTTTGAATAGTTTTTCCTTAAACAAGTAGAAGAGTATTCCAGAGTGCGTAATTTATTACTCTTAGGTTATAGTAGTATACTATCGCTTGTACAACATTTGAGGGTAACCTTTATATCCCTCTGCATAGCATATCCTATGCTATAGTGGTGAAACTCAAGATGGAGTTTTGTCCTAAATGTGGTGGATTACTAGTACCAGTTAAGGAGAAAGAGACTGTATACTTAGTCTGTAGGAAATGTGGTCATAAGAGAAAGGCTAAGAAGAAGACTAGCTATAAAGTTGTTACAACAGTAACTAGCGATAAGAAGACTAGGACTGGAGTAATAGAAGAAGAGGTTAAGATTAGTGAAGAGAGGTTAGCAGAGGAGAGGGAGCTCCTAAGAGAGTACTACGAGATATTCCTAGAGACAATGGCCGAACAGGAAACAGAGTCAGAATAGTACGTTCTAAAATCCTTTTATTTATACAATATATTACAAACAATCCTTTAATCCTGCTTCACTAATACAATTTCAAGGAGTAGTTTAAGTATCAGTCGCGGCGGCTCTCTTCATCAATAGGTCCGGGTACTAGCTCATCATCTTCTACTAGGCTATCTATATAACCCCTAGCCTTAATATATAGCTGATGGAGAGTATACGAAATTCCAGGGTGACTAGAGAGGCACTACTATATGAGACCCTGAGGAGTGGGAATGTAAGATGTACTCTCTGTGAAAGAAGATGTACTATAGGAGACGGAGAAAGGGGATTTTGTGGAACCAGAATGAATATAGAAGGTAAGCTGTACACCTTGACATATGGCAACTTATCAGCCCTGGAATCTAGACCTATAGAAATTAAACCTTTCTTCCATTTCTGGCCCGGATCTACAGCTATAACATTTAGTACTTGGTCTTGTAACTTCACCTGTCCATGGTGTCAGAATTGGCATCTCTCTAAGAGAGTGCCAGATCCTCTTAGAGATAAATACACACCTCCAGAGGAAGTTATAAGAAAAGCGATAAAATATGGCGACCAGGGGACCTGTGTATCATTTAATGAGCCGCTACTCCTATTCGAATACTCAATCGATGTATTTAAACTAGCTAAGCTTAGGAACATGTATAATACCTATGTAAGTAATGGATATATGACTCTTAGAGCACTAAAGATGCTAAAGGATGCTGGACTTGATGCACTAAAAATAGATGTAAAGGGTACAGAGGACTCCTACAGAGTGTATAACTCAGCAGATGTAAACGTAGTCTGGAGAAATGCTAGAGAGGCTAAGAATATGGGAATACATATAGAGATAGTTTGTCTGCTGGTAACTGGTGTGAATGATGATGAGAGTTCTATAGAGGAGATAGTAGAGAGACACTTAAAAGAGTTGGGAGATGAAGTACCCATACACTTTACAAGGTATTTCCCCGCCTATAAATACAGAGAGCCACCAACATCTATAGAGATTCTAGAGAAGGCATATATGATTGCTAAAAGTGCTGGTGTGAAGTATCCCTATATAGGCAATGTTCCTGGTCACCCCTTTGAAAATACTTACTGTCCAGAGTGTAATGAGAGACTCATTAGAAGATGGGGTATGATGGTGGTAGAATATAGGATCAGAGAGGGTAAGTGTCCTAGATGTGGAACAGAGATATCTATAATCTCTCCAAATTGGTATTAAATACTACGTCATATAGAATACTTGACTCTTTATAGCGACACTCATATTTCGAAGATTTAGAGGTTACAAAGTGGAGCGCCCCTGATAGTACAGGTGAAAATGAACACTCTATAATTAATAGTAGGAATGGTAAATGTAAATACTTCTATACGCATAAAAATACTCCTATCGCCTGTGAAGAAATTCTACTATTCTAGGATTATAGTTGGCCTAGCGGGTAATGCTTGTCTAGCTTTAGGTCCAATACATTCCTCCTCATCAATCACATATACATCTTCGAGTTCTAGCTCTTTTCTAATGAAGTCCTTTGCCTCAGTAATTATCTTCTTCTCCACCTCTCTAGAGATCATTAGCTCTAGAATTTCAGCTCTCTTGATTATAGTACTAGCTA
>QMRW01000172.1 GCA_003650785.1 Thermoprotei archaeon
CTTTCTCTAAGCATCTCGTTTATCAGTTTAGATAACTTCCTAGTGGTACCATATCTCTCTAAAGCCTCTTTAACCAGCTCTTTATAGAGGTCGTCTTCCAAGATTATCGTCGTTTTGACCATGGGTGTTTTACCCTCTAACCATATATAAATTTTATGGCAATACGGTCTAAATACAGGACACTCTCTAGATAGTAATGACATAAAATGATCATAATTAGGAGAGTACACTCTTGTTGAGCATTAGGGAGAAACTTAGAAAATCACTATTTCAAGGCCCAATATTCCAACTTGGTAGAATACTTTTATGGTATGTGAACTTTCTCCGGCCAGGGGTCTTTGAGGAATTTTTCGCTTATTCTGCATGGTACGTTGAGCACAAACGCCCAACAGATCTGATGAGCCGTGAAGAGGCCTTTTCTTGTTAATTGGATGCCCTCAGTTCTATACTTTATACGACCTGTCAACCTTAAGAGTTGGAGAAACCTGCCGAAACCACTCTTTTTAATAAACTTATCAATCCCTTCTCCAAGTTTACGCTTAAGCTCTACAAAGCTTAGGTGTCTACATACGAAGAGTCTGCAGGTTGTATATCTTATCGCTCTCTCTCTTAGATCAACAAATCTAGCTCCAGCTATCGGGAATTTCCCTTCACGTACTGATTGAATATAATCAGGAACTGAGCATGTATTTTGATACTCGAAACCTCCTGTAAATCCCATTGCGCCACAGCCTAGGCCTAGAAGTGGTCCTTCCATCTCATAGTTAACAGTTACATATTTCCAACCGCTCTTTTTGGAATAGCCATATATCTCCACAGGTTCAAAGCCAGCTGAGCTCAAGATATCCTCAGTCAAGTAAACCATCTTCTTAAACGTTCTCTTATCTGGCTGAACTACTTCACCACTTTTCACCCACCTATACCCAATACAATAATCGGTTATCAATGTGGGATAACAAGTAATTTCATCTACATCCAATTCTATAGCCTTCTCAAGGTCAGCTCTCCACTCGTCTATTGATTGAGGGCTATCATGCGATCGAGTAGGGATCATATACATCATGTCAATATTTGTATATTCCACTCCCGCTTCATGTAAGTTCTCAATCGCCATTAGGGAATCCTCTGGTGTATGCCGCCTGCCCAGACTCTTAAGCATCCTTTCATTGAAAGATTGGACTCCCAAACTAACCTCAGTCACACCATTATCGACTAGATCAAACACATGGGCTTCATCACGAAGATCCTCTGGATTAGCTTCGATAGCTATCCTAGGCTCTGCTCCAAAATTCTCGGCTAATGACTCTAGGATCATTTTGAAGTATCGACCGCTGAGTAGACTAGGAGTCCCTCCACCGGCGTGAATATCAGCGATCTTCAAGTCAAGTTCCTTTAGCAAGTTACCATAGGCCTTTATCTCAGAACATAAAGCGTTAACATATTTCGAGATTAGCTTGGAGTCACGGCCTATAGGAAATCTAACATAAGGGCAGTAAAAACATATGCTCCTACAAAATGGGATGTGAATATATAATGCCGTTTCTCTCTCCCTTAACGTGTCTATGATGGCTCTAGACACTGATAATTGGCCTATTTTCGTGAAAACTGCCTTGAAGGCGTGCTTGGCTATGAAGCTCCAAATCCCGAAGCTATGGCGGTCTAGTATCATAAGCAATTCCCTTCAGATGGTAATACTATGCACCTTGAAAAGTATTACTATGAGCCTCGCTGTATCATACCAATGCCCGTTTCACGTGATGGAACCTAACTCTCCACACCATAGTAGAGCTCTACTATACCACTCTTCCGCAGTACTTCTACAACGACTAGGATGTGTGATTCCTGTACTCTGAACTTCTTTGTAAGTGCTTCCATAGTAGTTGTCCCTCCCTTCTTCTTTAAGTAATCTAGGATAGCCCTAGCCATCTTCCTCACACTCTCGTAATCCTCTGGACTACCCCTATCCTCCACTTTCACTAATACTAGACTCCTCACTACGACTCCTAACTGAAACTAAAACTTCTATGTCTATATTATGTAGAAATAAGAACTCTAAAGCCTTATCAGGTATACCTGTCTACCGAGAGACTTAGCTAGACTTAGTACGTACCTAGTCTCCCTGAGGGGTCTATCGTAAGGCTCTATGCAGTATATGATATCACAACTCTTAACCATTAGATCTAGATTAGCTCATAGCTGATATAGAGGAGAAGTTTGGTCGTATAGCTAGAGAGTTCTCATGAATTATGAAGGCACCTGTGACCACTCCTCGATGAGCTTTTTAACAAGTTCTAAGACGATTCTAGCTCGCTTTAAAGCATCTGTGGCATCCTTCTCATTGAAGAGCCTTTTTGCAGGAATTCTTCTCATCTCATCACCATAGAAGGAAGGTGCTCTTTGGAGTGATAATTTGATGCTAGTCTCAACTATGTAGTTTAGGCGTTGTCTAAGCCATTCTGGCAACCTATCCTTAATTAACATTAAGGATGAGCTTACTTCATGTGTTCTCGGATATTCTACGCCATATAGCCTGAGAAGAGCTTTCAGGCTTAGTTCAACACATTCCTGTGCTCTCCTTATCGTACGGTGGAATAATCTTCTTTTGTAGGCCCTCATGGCTTCTTCAAAAGCATATTCGGCATCTTCAAGATAGGCTAGGGCTAGTTCTCTGTTACTCGAGGACATATTCCACACGCTCACCAAATTTCACATCAGGCTTCACAATCCATATCCATTTATCATCACCAATCCATATTCTTCTCGAGCCAAGTCTATCCATTAACCTCTTAACCTTGTGCAGGATCTCATTGAAGAAGTTATCTCTATCGTATATCACTACAGAGTCCTC
>QMRW01000173.1 GCA_003650785.1 Thermoprotei archaeon
CTACTCTAACTCTATACACTGCTGGTCTGAATATGGACTCTCTGGCATCTAATACCCTACACTTCACTTCAATTGTACAGATAGGCCTATAAAGGCAGGGTGTAGTCTTGATTTCTTCCTGTAATCTTACTGCATTTATATTGAACCTAGTGCCCTGATACAATCCTCTGTTCATTCTAATCTCGTCTAGAGCAGATTCACTTATCATGGTAATTAGCCCCTCCTTCTCTAGTAGTATTAGAGTATTCCTAACTTTGTAGTAGTTCTCTAAACCATATACTATGATATCCATATCACTAAAGGATCTGTGCATACCTAGGCTTACGGATCCACTCACTCCAAAGTATTTTAATGAGATCCCAGATTTTCCCGATAGCTCCTCTACTAGGTTAACCACCTTGTTCTCTAGGGGGTCCCTCCTCTTCTTATTCATAATTCGCTTAAGGGATTCACTGGGTCTGTAGACTCTATCTATGAGGTCTATGGGAACACTGATTATATACTTTTGTAGTTGATTAGAGTAGTAGACGTATTCAGGAAAATATCTCATAAATGTCTTAATGATCGATTGATATACCCTTGGAGAGAATAGTACTTTAGGTCTCACAAGTTCTCTACCCTCTAATATCCACTTGTGCTTCAACCACTCTAGATTGAATAATTTAGCGTACTCTCTAGGTATGTACTTTAGGTTACTTACAACCCTCTGATCTGGATGCTCATACCCTATAGTATAAAATATAAAGCCATGCTTCGTTACTAAGATATCGCAATCTAGAAACATCATTATGAGTCCTCCTTCCTATCAGAACTCTTTATCCTCCACCTCTCCCTTTTCATGGATATTAGCGGAGTTAAATATTTTTACTCCTACCCCTGCCGTCTACGTTTCTGCTATGGATGCCCGTCCTACGCCCAGAGTGATAACATCCTTCGACGGTGAGGAGCGCCCCATTAAGGTGGTTTGGGTTTTGCCTCTTTTCGGTCTCCAACGCTTCGATATCTCCTGTTCAAGACGGGGAACGCACCTTCACACGGTATGAGAAGGCGGTCATAGCCCTGTCCTGCTAGGTCGATCAGGGCCTTCACTGCTTTAAAACAGCCTAGGAGAAGCTTGATAGATCGTCGGGTCTTATGAGCATACTCTTAAGCCCTGTGAAAAGATGAAACTAACTCAAATTATTAACTTTAGCATAGGGCGAAAGCTCTGGGTAATGTTTCAGTAGTGCCGATAAGTATTTAAATTGTTACCGCTATGGTAATATTTGAAATGACATACTATGACTTATGGATTGTGTTGTGGAGTTGGAAGAGAGAGTTTACGGTAGCTGAGTTCAGGTCCATATTTCCTAGCCCAAGCCCGAATAAGGTCTTACACGACATGGTTAAGAAGGGTTTGCTGGAGAGAGTAGGCTGGGGTAGGTACAAGGTGAACTCTCCTAGGGAGTACTTAGAGGTGAGGTTCAACGTTAGAGACGCGTACGAGTTGATCAAGGAGGCTGGGATGGATTACGCGTTCACGGGTCCTGACGCCGTCTTCTTCTGGACTAAGGGTGGTTATAACGTGGACCGCTTCTTCGCCTTCTATCCGATCCACTTGAAGATCAAGAAAGACGAATTAGCAAAATGGAAGAGTTTCTTCGAATCTAAGGGTAGGAGTTTTCACGTGAATGGTGAACCTATCAGGAGAACCTTGTTCGGAACCTTCTACGTCTTATACCCCGAAGATAAATTTAGAGTCGATGAAGTCGCGGGCTTCAAGGTAATACCGTTAGCTGAGACCATTGAGTTCTGCAAGAGGAACATCTACAGCTACGAACCAGCCTTGGAGATGTTGGATGAGATGTACGGTTTAGGGTTAGGTGCCAAGTATAGAGAAACCGAGACAAATATCTAGTGGTAAGTTATGGCCGCGCTCTTTGTCGAGAGGGAGAACGAGATCCTCAAAACCATCAGTGCCTTTGCTGACGCAGGTCTCGACTTCATCGTAGTGGGTGGTTATGCTGTAACCGGTCTTGGGAGGCATAGGTTTTCAGTCGACCTCGACATAGTGATCAACAGGAAGGATCTGGATGCCTTCACAAAAATCCTCAAGGAAAGGGGGTTCGAGCGGCATGCTGAAAGGACAGGATTCGATGAGATCTACGGGGGCAGGTTCGTGAGCTACGTCAAGAGGATAAATGGTCTACCGGTAACGGCGGATCTCTTAGTCGGAAGCCTGGTTTGCAGAGCCACGGGAGCCTCGTGGAGCTACGAGTACATAAGGAGGCATTCGATAGTAGTGGAGGTGCCAGGCATAGAGCTGTCAGTTAGATGCAGGGTACCCGAGAGGGAACTTCTCATAGCCCTAAAAATACACTCGGGGAGAAGGGCGGACCTAAGAGACGTAGTCGTGCTGATGAAAGGAGTTGATGTCGATAAGATAGTTAGGCATCTGAAGAGGGGAGATCTAGAGAGACTTAAAAATCAGATAAATAGCATGGTTGAGATGGTAAGGGATCCAAGGCTCATAGATTCACTAAAGGGAGTGTTCACTATACGCAGGGACGTTACGGGGGAAATCGAGAGAACACGTAGAACCTTAGAGGAGCTTCGAGAAGTGATTTAAGCAAACTCCACCACCTTTTCAACATCCTCCTCCATCAACTCTCTAACATCGTCACGCTTCAACTTGATAGACTTTATCTTGAAGTTCTTTCTACTTAATTTCTTGTTTGACAAATTGTATCCATTCTTTATCACTGTCCATACTCTGGTGTCAGTTTTGGGTATACGACCCCTGTCCATAAAAGTGAATGCGGAACAGTCAGAAATCTCAGGCCATTGACCA
>QMRW01000174.1 GCA_003650785.1 Thermoprotei archaeon
CAACTTCAGTCTTGTATAGTTCTGTACCTAACTTCTCTGCCTCAAGAGGCACTGCCTTGTAGAACATGGTGTGTGGATACCTCACATATCCATACTCGTTAACACGTAGGACCTCTACTACTGTTGCATTTAGTGCAGATGCTATGAGCTGTGCTTTCTTGTAAGCTTTCTGTACTGCTGTATACAATGCCTCTTCATAAGCACTTTCGAAGACCTCCTTTGGTACAGTGAATGCTATACTCACTCTATCGGCTCCTGCTTCTACTGCCAGATCTATAGCTTTAGCTGCTATCTCTTTATCCTCTACCTCTATGGCTATAATATGCTGAGCTCTATATCCTACTAGCCTTGGAGGTTTATAATCATAGTCATAGCATGGAGTAAGACTGTACGAGACGGTATATACCTCTTCTTTCGGGATACCTAGGGATACTAGTGCTGATACTATGCTGTTCATCTCCTCAGCCACCTCCATTACAGCTTCGCTAGCTCTAATGGCCTCTACCATACTTACAATCGTTATCCTAAAGATTCTACCCTCTAGTTCTACTGTATGAGACCCTCTCACAGTTACTATAGCACTAACCTTTGTAGCATTTGAGCTATTGTTTATAGGTGATGTGAATAGTAGTGTTATTAGTCTATCGCCTTTATCTACGATCTTACCCTCCACAGGTGGTATGAATCCTTCGAATACTATAGTCGCTTCATCGTATACTCTGGAACTCGTATGCAGTAGTTCTACGTGTCCCCATACTACTATTATTACTACTATTATCACTATTGGTACTATCTTTCTCATATTTTCTCATGTACATATCTCCATGGATTTATAATTTTTTCTATGTTCTATTCTTTGAACGGTATATAATGAAACTATTCTATATTACTCTTCACTACATGTTAAGTAGCGAATTTATTAAGTACTCCCTTTCTCCATCAGGAGGTTTCTCTCCCCTTCTCTTCTATTAGGCGTACTACATTATACACCATATCAAGTATGATTCCTAGTAACAATAGTATGACTACCAGTTGTAGGTCGAAAGAGAATGATATACCTATTCCACTCATAGTTATTTCTCTTTTTACCGATCCTAGGGATAATGGATCTCCTAAACCGAATATCCATAGGATTAAGTATACTATTATACACTTTGTAGCTATGAGCAAGACAATTCTTGGAACTTCTCTCTCTTCGAGCATTAAACTGGCTATCTGGAGTACTATTAATACTATTCCTAGAAAGCAGAACAAGTATACTATTTCTTCAATTTTCAATCCAAAGAGCTCTCTAGATATGAAATCTAAGTCTACTATCTTGTGCATAGTAGGTACTACAAACACTAATACTATTATTGGGAGAACTATCATAAAGAGACATGTGATCACTATCGATATTGCTGTTGCTAGCTTACCCATAGATAGCCACCCTCATTTCCATACTCATATTAAAGGTTAATAGATCTAGTATAGTGTAATAGAGTATAGTCATGAATTTCAATTTCTCTATACGCTTTATATTATCCATACTCATGGTGATCCTGAGATTCATTCTCTTCTCCTTACCAAAATCCAGTAGTATCTCCTCTTCATCTTCTGCTAGTAAATTCACTCCATCTAAGATCCTAAGTTTTAGTCCTATCCTCATCTGGAGCGGACAGTAATTCCTTACAGGAATAGTAGCTCTTATACTCATTACTCCCTTCGTTCTATCAAACTCCATATAATACCCCCTATAGGCTAGGTAATTCAGAATAGACACTACGGTTGTCATAAGTCCCACTATAAATACGAATAGAAGGACAAGAGATAGTATTATCATTAGGATTGATACAATCCTAACTAATGTAAGTACTTTAACCATGATTACTTCTTATCTGTCCTGTATTTAATTCCTATGCGAGCCTTCTAATCCGATACACCCTATACAGATCATGATAATGGTAGAGGTATGGAAATTAATATCTCTAGATAGGAGTTTTAGCTCGTAGTATGACTATATCCGGTTTCATAATCCTTTTGGGTACCTTTAAGGTACTTGACATTCTTAAACTTCCTGAAGTGGTGCGGCGGCCGGGATTTGAACCCGGGATCACCGGCTCGGGGGGCCGGAGTCCTAGACCAGGCTAGACGACCGCCGCAGGGGGGTCATCCTAATGCCTTTACATCATCGGTCGCCCTCAGATTAACTCTGACTAATCATCCAGTAGGTTATTAGAATTTAGGAGAGAAAAACTTTTCCTTATAGAATCCCATAATCCTACTTCGGTCTTCGAATTCGCAGGTATCTGATAGTAAAAACTATTATGTACGAGTAGTGATATCATTGAGGGCCCGTAGCGTAGCTAGGAAAGCGCGACGGCCTGCGGAAATGAGTAGAAAGCCGTAGGTCCCGGGTTCAAGTCCCGGCGGGCCCGCTATTCTTGGGTATGTCTATTTTTCTGAGAAAGAAGAAGCATGAGGAAAAATATTGCTCTTTTTACTAATCTATGTATTTACCATTCTGTCGAAGTCACTCACTTATCGCCTTTACTATCACATCGAGTTTTGTTTTTACATACTCGATATCCGCTTTCTTCACAGTTTTGCGTTTGGCATGTCGCATAGCTGATACAGATTCTTCAGCTATTCTTTTAGCAATAGTCTCTATTAGATCTCTGAGAGCAGCCGCTGCATCCTCGCTTACTCTTTCAGCTCCGGCAGCTCTTAGTATCCTCTCAAAAGGAGCTAGTGGGAGTGCTTTTGTACGGACTTTCATTTAATCACCTACTTAATCTTACTGATTTATTAAATAAAGTTTTAGCTCTATGATTGACAGAATACATA
>QMRW01000175.1 GCA_003650785.1 Thermoprotei archaeon
CTAGGACCATCTTCAGTTACACACAAGCCACCTGGTGCATTTAGCGGGTAGAAATAGGGTTTGAATAAGTGTCTTCCGTAGAGGTATCTAGCTACTAATTCTCCATCCTCAAATATCTCAAGTACATCTTCACTCGGTCTTCTAATTTTAAAGCTCATCCTCCTCACAAACCACCTTATGCCAGGGAGTATTTTAAGGTTTCTAACAATCTCTTAACCATATGTACTACTTTTGAAACAAAATATCTAAGTGGAAAGTTATTTAAGTGTATACGAAGTAATCACCTGTACGCTCAGTAGGCGAATAATAAGAATACTCCCTATAATCGTACTCATACTGGCCTTATTTCACCTATCTACGCATTTCCTACCTACTAATAGAGGTGGGGAAGATGAAATCGATATCCCTAGGCTATTTGTAAAAGCGATAGAACTCCAGAACTCAAGCAACATGATATTGCGACGTATTAAAACAGGTTTAACGCCTAATAAAGATCTTATACATAGTATCTGTACAGAAGGGCCCCCATATCTGAAGACATAACCTCCTTTTACCAAACACTAGGAGAAGGAGACCTAGCTAAGAAGCTAAAGAGAGCTGCCTTAACCTATGAGAAAAGCTATTAGAGCATCTATAATCTCAGCTAATTCCTCGTCCACTATAGCTAAGGCGGTTAAAGGATTACGTGAGACTTTAAGTCTAGCTGATATGTGTAGGGTGGATGAAGCCCTTAAGACCTGGAGAGAGATAAAACCTGTAGTACTAGAAGCTATAGACGAGCTTGAAGTTACTCTTAAAGTACTAATCAGAGGTGATCCTAAGAGCCTCCTCTTGAATGAGCACATGCAAGTCTATGAGGATAATATGAAGTTGATAACAGAGCTATTATTGTCACTGAAAGAGGCGTCTAAGACCATAGAGTTGATAGAGGAGTACAGTAGCGAATTTAAGAAGGTATATGAGGGAGGAGAGGCTTGTAGTTTGTTAAAGCAGAGAGCTGGAGGTTAAAGTGTACTGAATGTTTAGGATATCTCATTGCTTCTATAAAATCGAGAATACTAATGACTTCACAGGGAGGAAGGGGAACGGGAGGAGCTGGTTATGCCCCTCCATCAACTGACGATTAGATTCGAAAACCCAGAATATGTACTGCTACTAATTCCAGTAGTAGCTATTTACTTGTTTCTAAGCCAGTTGACCATCGAGGGACTAGGGCTTATTCTAAGAGCTACCTCTACAGGACCTATGGCTATGCCTACTACTATCCCTAGAACTCCTTGAGAAAGACTCAAAGCGAGCTTTTCTTCAATATCAGTATAGAGTGGATGTTTAACCTCTCTAATCCCCCTATACTTAGCCTCACGAGGAGTTGAGAGCAGTATCACATAGTCGTTAAGCCACCTATCTATCCAGACTATCTCATCTATTGAAATCATACCCTTTATCACATCCTCAGTACGATCTACTTAAGTCTTCGGTACTGCTATCTTCTGCTCTCTAGCTATGGATATAAGTTCACGAGTACTCAACTCTTTTACATTAAATCCTCTACTAGCTAATAGCTCTCTAAGTCTACCTTCATCAATATACTCATCTCCTATATCCACTCTAACCGAGGCTACTAGGGATATTCTATCACTCTCTACTCTAACCTCCTTTACCCTTCCATATATGTAGCCTTGAGGATCTACTATTAGTGCATTCTTGAGTTCTTCTGGAAGTAGGTATAATGATCTCTTACTAAAGTAATGATATTGTAATAGATTGTGGATGGTCCTTGTAAGCGATACTACAATCTCGTGAAGATAGCCTCAATTAGGGCTAGTGAAGTAGTGGCGGGATCATCTCCATTGAGGAGGGTAGGTATAGGAGTAGAGGTGGAGGACTTTAGAAAATATGCTGAGGGAGATGATGCAAGGCATATAGACTGGAGGATCACTACTAGAAAACCCTCTGAGAACGGAGAACATGAACTTTTCGTAAGAGAGTATAGAGCTGAGAGGAGTTTAAAACCTGTACTGGTAGTAGATATGACGGCATCAATGGGCTTCTGGAATAAGTACTTGACCTCCCTCTACCTATCCTTCTTAATCCTACATATAATGGATAATATAAGAATATACAGGAGCATGGACGCTACTATATTATCATCACTTTTAGCTAGGGAGGTATGTCATAACGGACCTAAGGGATTCCTTAGTTTGGTCGATTGCCTACGCTATATACATCATAAAAAAGCCATTGTTTATGATAACAGATTATGCCCATTCGATAGGAGAGATAAAGGAAGTTCTATAATTTGTAATGGCATTAGAGATACCTACATTATTCTTATTTACTATAGCACTCGAGGAAAAGATAGACTATGGACTAGCTAGTATAGCAGTATTAGATCCTGAAAGGGGGACTCTACGCTGGGGTAGAGGATCTGATCTAAGTCATAAAATAAATATTCATATTAAGACTGTAAAGAGTATAGTTTCATCATATGGTGGTTATGTAGAGATTGAGGGACTAGATGATGCTAGAGCCAAGAGTAATAAGATATACTTTTCTATATTCAAAGCTAGAGAAATGTGCTACTGATAGTAAGTTGAGGATTAGATTGGTAAAGAGAATTTAATAACACAGTCCTACGTGCGACTTATCTCCTGGATATAGTTGTAAGATTTAGTATGTCTTCTACTTTAGAACTTGTGAACTCGTCTTAAAGTGGGAGGCATGTCAGTCCATATAATTTTGCAACATTCCTTTGCCTATTATCGAGAGATAGCAGTGGCAGTTTCCTTTCTAGAGCTA
>QMRW01000176.1 GCA_003650785.1 Thermoprotei archaeon
CTCCTTCTTTATGTATACTCTTGGAAACTTTATTGGTACTTCAAGTGACTTATAATCCCCTTCTCCTCTTAGTGTCAGGTCAGGCTCTATGAATACTACAGCCTTAGCACCTAGGTTCATAGCGTACATCCAGTTTGACTTACTGTTATAGTCCATTAGGACAATATTATTTCTTACATCTATACCTCTGAAATCCTTTACCTCACCCTTACCCACGTAGACCAACTTCCCCTCTATTCCTCCTGGGGTTCTACAGGTCTGTATAAGGTTGGGTAGTAGTGCATAGACTCTAAAAGTCCTTCTTTCAGGATATGTAATAGTGAGTGTCGAATTTATGTCGTAGGGAACTAATGCCTTATAGCTCCAGATCCAAGTGTTCAATCCTAGTTCTTTAGATAAATATTTATACACGTATTTTACATTCCATTCATATCCTTCATAACCTGTGAATCTACTTCCATGGGTAGAAAGTTCTCTTACATGTTCCATTATATTATTCATACTTATCATATTTAGTATTTTTTCAGCAAGTCGTGCCTTATCTATTGGACTCGAAGACGGTTTAGCATTCGTTAAGGATGTACTTGATATCACGATGGGTGTTATTAATATGATAAGTAGGACTAAGCATAGATGTCTGGACATCATATCACCAGTATCAATAATCGATTTGGGGAAAAAAATATTTCGTATTGTGTGAATTAGATAGGTATCCATCTCTTACCTAGCCACATCCAAAGGAAGAGTGGATAGCCCCAATGGTACATTATGAAGGATCCAAAGAATAGCCCTACGAAGAATGGGACAGCATACTCCGAGTATATCCTCACTCCGAATACTTTAAGTACTATGAGCTTAATTATGAAGGCTATTGTATAGCTGATGTATCCGTAGAAGTTTAGTAGCGATAGTAGAGGGATAGCTATTGGATTTATTATGAACCATGCAAAGGTAGTTCGTAGGAACATCAGTATTATCCCCAGAATTGCACCAACCCAGGCTGCCTGCCATCTTACTGGGTGAACTTCTGTCCATTTTACGACAGACTGGCCAGCGCCTAGTCCATTGTTCAACGCACCATCCCAGCTGGTAGTCCATGAATGCTCCCAATTGCGTAGACCTTGCACGCCTATAGTGTACCAGCCTATGACTACTGATAGTATAGAGGCCAGTATTATAGTCGGTAGTTGTACCTTGAACACCTCCTTGGGATCAGTATTGGTCTCAAGAGCTATCTTATAGCTGAAGATGCCCGGTATGACTGATGAATGTGGTTGATAGCATGTTAAGTTCGATAGTACATAGCCCATTCCGTATCCAGTTACCGATTTATTTAGTCCTAGAGCAGAGGTCACAATCCAACTGTACTCTCTGTCATACTGCTGTATTCTGAAGCCCCATGGAAGTAAACCAGGTCCCCATGCCTCTCCTGCATACCTTATCACAGCAAACCAGACTACAATGATGTAAGGAATTGTAGCTAGAGTGGCTACTATATGAATACCGCTTATGACCATCCAGATAATAAATACAACCATACCCAGTAGGAATAGACTCCACATCATCCTTGGGGATACGGGCTCTCCAGGCTCCTCCTCTCCCCTCAGGAACTTCTTGAAGAGCCCTATCCAGGTATCTCTGGTATAGAATAGTAGGTACATGGCTACTCCGAAGGTCATAGCATTGAACATGTATGCAAGTGCCCCTGGCCAATCTCGTCCGAAGTACATAGCCCATAGGGAGCCCCATCCGGGGTCTCGCTTCTCTGTTGGGACCACTCCTGCAGATACCATTATTGCTGGAAGTAGTACTAAGAATATCCAGTGAAATAGTACGCCTGTGAATAATATGTCTAGTGGAAACAGGAAGCCTAGGCCAATGTCTTCAAGACATATGGAGTAGGATGTCACAGATCTCTGGAAGGGTTCTGGACGTGGTATAGGCTTATACCATTCTGCAATATTGATTGGGGGCTTTTTGAATATCAGAGTTGGGAACTCGTAGAACAGATCGTGAACAATCGCTATTATTAGGCCAATCCAGAATAGTAAGGCTTTCTTACTCCATATTATTGTTCTTCTAGATCCCTCACTCACAGGAGTAGTAACCATATTTATTACGGTCAGTGTAGTAGTAGTTGCTGGATAGGGCAACTTCTCTATCTCTATCATCCTCTTTCTGAAGATTAATACAAGTCCATATAGCCATATGTTTACGAATAGGTAGAATAGCACCCACATCACTATCGGAACAGCCCACTCACCGGCATAGGGTATGCTCCACTCCCAGGGACTTCTAGAGGCATGATATGCAGCCAGGATCTCATAGTCTCTTGGAGCCCATGTGGGAGGAAGGTATTCAATAAGCCATTTATATTTCTCTGTACCTAGCATTCCATTCATACACCATGCCCATATTCCCCACCAGAAGGTGCTGGGAACTACTACAGTAGCTACAGCATACACTATGGTCCACTCCTGCTTAGTCAGCATGAACTTCCTGGATACCAGTGTTAGTAGCGATATTATAACCATTAGCGGGAACAGTATAGTTTGCCATCCGAAGTACCATCTCCATCCTAAATAGGGAATGTAGTGCCAGAACCAGTAGTCGGGACCAGCAACTCTGGGGTGGAAGCTGAATAGGAATATAACGTATGTCACTATGAAGATCAATGCACACAGTGTCAGCGACTTCGCTGTAATACCCTTTACCTTTACTTCAGTAACCTCGCTCATCGAAGTATAGCTAGTCCATGCACTTATAAACATTAGCA
>QMRW01000177.1 GCA_003650785.1 Thermoprotei archaeon
CTCACTCATGCCGTACTCCTCTTTTAATATCCTTAGGGCTTCACCCACTTCCTGAGGGTTGAGGTCTCCTCTTATCCTATTCTCTGATAGACTCAGGAGTATCGCCTCTTTATCATCAACATCTACCAGTACGGCAGGTAATTTATCTATAATATGCCCCTCTTCCATAAGCTCTCTTACAGCTACTACTCTTCTTCTGCCGCATATCACTTCATACTTATCAGGGTATTCACTAGATCTTCTAATGACAATAGGTTGAAGTATACCTACCCTTCTTATACTCTCCTTCAGACCACTGATATCGCCTATAAATCTTCTCACATTAATCTTATCAGAGATTACAAGCTTGTCTACTGGAACTTCTATTACTCCCACTAACTTCACACATTATCACCTCCATAGGTATTATGTACTAGGTATTCATAAATTATAGCCTTACTTGAGTAAGGCTTAACTATCATTACATTATTTAAATAGTGATGAAGTATAAGGATGTGATAGATATCATTAGCGATAGAAAACTTCTTCAACTACTAGTACTACTTGGTGATGAAGGACCAGCACTCGTTAAGAAAGTTAGCCGTATATTGAGGAGCAGAAGACCTATTAAAGTAGCGCTAGAGAATGGACTAGTGAGAGTATTTAAACCTAATGCTGAAGATGTCATAATGCTGAGTGAAAAAGGAGAAAGAGTGTATAGAATACTGAAAGAATTAATAGAGGTGCTAAGCTAGTGTTGAGAGAGTTACTAGAAATAGGCAAAGTGGAGACAAGAATACTAATATTACTATCTGAAAGACCGAGAACTGTGAGAAGTCTTATGAGGGATCTAGGAACTAGAAACAACAGGCCACTTAAAAGGCTGATAAAAAGAGGACTTGTAGAGGTATATCAAGGAAGACTTCTAAGCCCCTATAAACTACTAGTGCTCACAAAAAGAGGTAGAGAAGTAGCAGATTTCCTCATTAAATTGGGACTTGCAATAGGCCCAATATGAACCCATTAAATGTCACATATCTTGGGACATTTATATGTTATCTCATTCGAGACTCCAGTAGGAGATCTTCTAAGGCCTCAACGTCTCTCTTTATTCTTCTGATGTAATCTAGTGGCTCCATATTAGAGTTCTGTACCAGTGCTAGAATAGCCATTGCATACTCTCTAGCCTCATGAGGACTTAGGAATACAGAGAGAAGTTCCTCATAGAACTCCTTACGCTTACCCCTAAATAGTAACTTCATCAGCAGTCTTTCCCCATACCTTGTGTTTACTAGCTTCAAGTTCAGGAAGTAACTCCCCTCTCCCTGAGTCTTTAGATAGAGTAGGCACTCTCTAGGATTGACCCACTTAAGCTTCACCAATTCTCCCTCACCTAAACATCCTCAACCCCTATGTCCGTAATTCTAAAACACACACTAGCCTTTCTTGCAATCTTAGGACTATCGAGTACTTCAAGTTTCCATATATCCCCCTCTCTCTTCAAGTAGAGCCTATGAGTACTTGCATGTGCTATGATATTCCCTCCTGTCGGTACTTTTACTACAGGTCCGAATCCTAGTGGTCTATCGAGTACTTGATTAGTTATTACTGTATATGTATTATACGTCTTTCCAATTCTCTTAAGCCAGTCGAGTAGGTAGTTTATTCTCTGCTGTCTCCTAGCTAACATCTCCCTACCCTTAAACTCAGCCCTATAGAGAGCGATTATAGAATCGACTACTATCAACTTAACACCCTCCTCAACGTACTTAACAAGTTCTCCTCGAACTAGTTCCTCCAGATCCTCTACATTCATTGGCTTAGCCACTAGAATATTCTTCTTGATGTGATCCAAATCAATTCCAAATCTCTCAGCTATTGGGTAGATCCTTTGAAGGCTAAATGTTCCTTCAGTATCTATGTACATGGCTTTACCATTTACTCCACCCCTATTTGGTGTTAGTTGTACTGTTACGGCTAATTGGTGGCATATTTGAGTCTTACCAGTACCAAACTCACCAGCAAGCTCATAGATAGATTGAGGTTCAAGACCACCACCCAGGAGATCATCAATAGCCTTAACACCAGTAGTGAGAAGATGAAAAGACTTCATCAACTTCTCATGTTCTATAGCAGTGAGTACTAGTGCTTTCTGTCTAACAGCACGTCTAGCAGCCCTCAATATGCTAGTAGCCCTACTATCATCAATACCTATATCCACTAACTCCTCAGTAGTATACATAGCTAACTGTTTAACAGAAAAGATACCAGCGTTGCGGAGTTTCTTAGCAGTAATCCTACCTATACCTGGAATATCCTCTAAAGTTAGATCCTCGGACATATCATCTCCATTAATTAAATTACAGCAAATTTAAATTATTACCTCTTAACTAATGCGACTCTTTCTCCACTATTATATAGTCCTTATCACTTGAGACTTCTACTACCACTTTCATAAGGGTTCCATTATTCAATATCCTAAAGGTGTAAGCTCTCCCTAGTGGTGATGTATTAGGTCTTCCTATAGTATAAATTGTTCTACTACCATTCCAAGATATCAGTTCCACCATGATAAAAGCACTAGTTCTAATAGACATACCCTCCAGAAGTGCGTTAGCTGTTCTCTCGGCTAGCTCCCATGCCTTTACATCGTAGCATACCAGGGTCTTTAGTGCTTGTTGATAGTAGTAAAGCATTAGTGATACTGAGAGTATGAAGCTGAATACCACAGCTACCATATCCATTCTCATACTACCACCCCAGCAGAACTGGTACGTATAGTAGTGTA
>QMRW01000178.1 GCA_003650785.1 Thermoprotei archaeon
TAGTAATAGTCTTCTTCGATACTTCTTGGAGGGAGTCTATCAGAAGATTCACATGTGCTATAAGTCTAGATGAGTATCGTTCTATAACCTCCTCTGTACATGTCTCCTTACTCAGCCTTAATAATGAAAGTATAGCTCTTCTGTAGAGTTCCCCCATGTATCTCAACTTCTCTGGTGTTATATTCTCATATCTAGTTGATAGATCAGCGAGTAATGAAAGAGCACTATTGGTCGTCATATGTGCTAATTTAGTCAGGTCCACGTTATCCTTAACGGTAAGTATTAGGGTAGAGAGAGTTGATGCAGCTACTCCAACTGCCTTTAGGATTAAAGGATCTATGTTATCTATCGAGTCTGCATCTGTATGCCAGAACTTATCGGGCCACTGGATGTAAGCTGTAGCTGGTATGGAGAGTATAGGGTCTACGAAGACATGATGGTCACTCCCCCCACTATATTTTCCATATGAGTACTTTATGACGTATCCCTTCTCCCTTCTCAATAATTCAATAGATCTAGAAAGTATGTTATAGGCTAGTAATGGAAGAGCAGATTGTGAAAATGGGGGTACACCTATTACATTTATAACCCCTCCAGTTTTATCCTGATAGGCTCCTACCATGTCTAAGTTTAGGACTCCTAATACATTTTCCAATTCCCTCTTATGAGACTCTATATAGGCTATAGTACCGTAGAACTCTGGAACCCATATGAGTTTCAATCCTTTCTCTAGACTTATATCTCCACGATCTACTGCCATTTTAAACACTCTAGCAATTTCCAGAAGAAGTCCACTTCCAGAGGCATTATCATGAGCTCCCGGTTTAGGATGGCATAGATGAGCTACTAGTAGCATAAATTCATCACTACTTTTTCCAGGTAGGTATACTTCTAGGATCTTTAGTGAGCTCTTATAGAATTCTGATTTAACAAAACCCCTGGCTATGACCTGTCCCCTTCTTAGAAGAGAACGAAGCCTAGTAGCCTCATTTAAAGATAGAGAGAACATTACACCTATCTTATCTATTTCATTGTAGTATGGCCATAATGCTCTGTAGCGTCTAGTATATCTCTCTATCTTCTCATCATAGAATAAGATTCCTAGGGCTCCCCTTCTTTCTACAGCCATATAATGTACAGGTCTAGTTGGTCCGGATGCTAGAACTAGTTTTCCTTCTACGTCTGTTTTATAGTCATTATCAGACACACCTCTACCTACATCTATAACCTCTGTTTCAAATTCATCTATAGCACGACTATGTACAACTACTGCAAGAGGGCTTTCATTAGTATTACATACAACATACTCATGAGGTTTGATTATCTTAAGTTCTCCCTCATACAGAGACCAACCTATACGTGCGGGCCATCCATCAGAGTACAATGTACTACCATCAGCTGGATATTCATGCACTATAACTTCATAGCCCCAAATCTCTAAATGATTTCTCAAATACTCTAGGGCAAGATCGTATTCTTTGGATGCTTGAACCCTATGATAACTAGAGATAGAAGCTACATGATCCTTGGACTTCTCACCGGATAGTAATCTATAGAACGTTTTAAGGATTTTACTGAGCTCCATGTCCTAGTAATACTTGAATAGCATAAAACCTTTTTGACATCTCGAGAAGACTAGATAGATATTTTAACTCTACAGGAGATCATTTAGAGATGAAAAACCTACTAGTAACAGGGTCTCCAGGGACTGGTAAGACTACCATAGCTAAGAAGTTGTCTAAATTACTGAGCTCAGAATACTTAAATCCAGCTGAAATAGCTCTAAGAGAGAGATTCGTAAAGGAATACGATGAGAGATTGAGAACATTTGTTGTAGATATAGAGCTTCTCAGAAATTATCTATATGAACTACTTGGCAACATGTCAAAATCATACGTTATAGATACTCATCTAGTAGAAGCCATACCACAGAGTACTATAGACTTAGTAATTGTACTGAGATTAAATCCAAAAGAACTCTTCAATAGATTGAGATTACGCAACTATCCACTTCAAAAGATTAAAGAAAACGTTCAATCTGAATTTCTAGATTATATCTTAGTGAAGAGCATAGAACTCTTTGGAGAAGAAAGAGTACACGAGATAGATACCACAGGAAGGAGTATTCAATCCATAGTTGAAGAGATTCTAGAAGTTAAAAAGGATCCTAGCAGGAAAAAACTAGGTATTGTAAACTGGCTATCCCGAGAAGAGTTAATTAAATGGGCCTTTGATAGTGGAATAATAGTATAAGTTCGTATTGTTATATGCTCTATATTCTGGTAATTATACGTCACTATAAGGCTCATAGTAAGAGTTTTTATCTCACAGTACAGTATAGAAATGTGTGCCTAGGAGTACCAGCAAAGATAGTAAAACTGCTAGACAAGAATAGAGCTATCGCTGATTTCGGAGGAATAAAGAAAGAAATAAGCACTATACTCCTCCCTGAGGTAAGTACGGGGGATTATGTTATAGTACACGCTGGTTTTGCTATATCGAAGCTTAGTAAAAGAGAGGCTAACGAAATAATTGCTAGTTGGAAAGAAGTACTTGAGGTATTAAAAAGTACCTAGGAACATCCTTCCCTTAAGATTTATGGTAGATTTATAGTCATTGGGACAAGCTCACTTTCATAACCTCTAAAAGTATACTTCATTAAGTGATTAGATATTCGATGAATAGGTACTTAGAAGTATAAATAGAGTGTAGAAAATTAAAAATGAATAGTTATACCTGGAAATTAGGA
>QMRW01000179.1 GCA_003650785.1 Thermoprotei archaeon
AGGTTAAAGATAACTAATACTTCCTCGTTAAGTTTGCCTAGTTCCTCAAGAACTTTTTCACCCTCTGCTCTATTTGTCACAATATTGTATTTTATGAACTCTATATCACTGTACTTAGCTTCGATGAGCTCTATTAATTCCTTAGCCCTAGTCTTAGGATCAAATCTTATATTCGGCCACTTACTTACTCCTTTTCTAGCTCCAACGAAGACCAACCTTACTCTTCCTAGTTTCATATTACTCGCTTGCCATTGAGGTAGATAAGGATAAAAACTTTTAACTAACTGATTAAATGTAAACTCGATGTCCTTTTTAAGATCCATGCTTATGAAGAAGATCTTTAGGAACGACCTTGGCTAGTACGGTAAGTTCTAAGATATTAGTTGTCATATAAATTATCTTAAGAAATATTTTCTTAAAGATCTATGATCATGATTAAATCCATAACTAAAGAACCAAGGTATCGCTTCTTAGTTATTATGACAAATTACCTTGAGGACTGTATCTATGAAATGCTTAAATATAGAGAGTTTACTTCAAGGATAAAGAGGTATCTGATGAGGGGGTATAGTAGGACTTTAGAAGTACCCTATGATAAAAACAGAGCTGAAGTGTGCGAAAAGTCCTACTTTCATATACGAGAGATTATAAGCTCTCATATGCTATTCTTAGGAGATTTTAAGCATATAAACTTGTTAATAAGCTTTAAGAAGTACGCGTTCCTAATCTTTGTTACAGTATTCTCATTTCTATTCATCTTAGGACTATATCTGCGCTATCCTATAATGTATGGAATAGATGGTCCATTCTACCTAGTTCAAGTTAGACATATCGTAGAGAAGGGTGTACCTAAGTATGCTGATCCACCATTAACGTTCTACATGCTCGTACCTTTCTACATACTATTCCCAGATAAGATGTTAGGTCTAAAAGTGGGTACTTCACTCTATGTCACACTTACCGCCACCCTTTTGTACTTATTGTTTAGTCAATCTTCAAATGACAATATTGTAGGATTGATATCCTCTTTATTTTTCATAATTTCGCCATTTACAATTAGATTGTATACAGATTTCATTAAAAACACTATTGGCCTACTCTTTATAGTCCTTCTTCTATACTCGATCTACTGTATAAGGAGCAAACGTACTACAATAGCCTTAATATTATTCTCAGCTATAGGTGTAACTCTCTCACATGTCCTCGATTTCGCTGTCTTTACACTTCTGGTAGCATTAATGTTCCTTAAGCTATTAATCTTTAAGGAGAAGTACTCAAAAGAGCTCAGGTTTAGGGTTACAGTAGCCCTTGGCGTCTCAATAGCATTACTACTCGCTTGTCTCGCTATACCACAGATTGTCGGTTATGATACAAGGAAGCTCTTTTCATTTCTCGAACAACCACTTAGTGAAGAACAACATACCATGACCTCTAACATAGCCTATACATTAAGGAACTTTCCTCTCTCTCTTTTTCTATGCTCAGCTGGAATTTTCTATTCGCTGGCTAGGAGTAGTCCTCTTTCTCCAATATTCTTTGCATCATCCATCTTAATCGTTATGCTTAATTTTCCTCTGATTTCAAAAGCCTGGCTCTTTAGATTTGAACTAATGAACTCTATACTAATACCATTGGTAATTCCAATAGCTATACTAGCTGTTAAGAGTAGAGAAGCTAAGGTACTCATCCTGTTAATCATCTTGGGGTTTGCTACAATGATAACCGTACCAATGATCCCTAGACTCAGACCTAGCATTCCACTATTAGAGTATACTGAACTAGAACTCATACCTGCGTACATACCTGAGGGTAGTACTCTCATAGTTCCGAACACTAGACTTAGGTACTGGGTTGAAGCTCTACATGAGGACAAGTACGAGATACTTAGTAAACCACTTAAACCTCCAGTAGGAGCATACTTGATCATAGAGACTAAGATGAGAACTCCTCCTTTCCCTCCTCTATTTAATGGTAAATACATTAAAATATATTTAATAAGACTACGCCGGTGATGTATTTATGGAATATTCTTTAATGTTAACGTAAAAGATGTCCTGAGTACAGGGTTATCAGTTATCCGTTAGTGAAAATACTTAAATATAGAAAGTATTACTCTAACTGGAAAATCCGTTTCGCACAGCGATGAAACGGAGTGTGGGAATAGGACTAGGGAGACATCTAATAGTAGAAATGTACGATTGTGATTCTAAGGTACTTGATAGTATCGACCTTCTCAGAAAGACCCTCCTTGAAGCTGCAAAATCGACTAAAAGTACTATCATCAGAGAGTTTTTCCACAAGTTCTCTCCGCAGGGTGTGACAGGAGTTATTGTCATAGCAGAGTCACATATAACTATACATACATGGCCCGAATACAATTACGCTGCTATAGATATCTTCACTTGTGGAGAACATACAGAGCCCTGGGCAGCAATAGAAGTACTCAAGAGGGCATTAAAACCCGGAAGAACCGTTCTGATGGAGATAAAGAGGGGACTTTTAGAAGAATAGTCTCCTATTATAGGGAGTTTGTTTCTTATATCTATTCGCCAATAGACCTATACATGAATACAATATATCGGTCTGAGAATGGTATTAGGTTGATCAGTCTTAGAGGCTGTATTGACATATGTATCACTAAGTGGAGGTATAAACTCGGAATGCCAGTAGAACTGAATGTTATCAGGAGTAGAGTGTCTGATATTAAAGCATCAATTCAAGAACTGTATA
>QMRW01000180.1 GCA_003650785.1 Thermoprotei archaeon
ACATCCAAAGCCCAGTAACAATGGTATGAAGCTTCTACCCTGAAGCCCGAACTTCGATAGTAACTTATCGAAGACGAATGCAGCTCTAGCCAAGTATCCACTATCCTCTAGGATAGCTAATCCGAAGAACAGGAAGAATATAGGAGGGAGGAACACTAGAACTCCTCCTATTCCTGCTATTAGACCATCGGCTATGAATGAACTCAGAATCTCATCCACTACCCAAGTTCTTACAAGTTCACCCAATCGACTAAATAGGAGGTCTATCAGATCAGAGAGGGGTGCTGAGACATCGTAGGTAAACCTAAAGAGTGCCCACCAGAGTGTCAGGAATATGGGTATTCCGAGATACTTATCCAGAAATACCTTGTCCAAGAGATCTGAAAAGGTAACCTCTCTTCTACCCCTGAGCACTCTTTTTACAATCTCTGAGATAACCTCGTAGCGTCTCTCGGCAAGTAGTACTTCGTAATCCTCACTTGATGAAATATCCATAGATCTCACCTGAGAATCTTCTCAATTTCATCTCGAATAGGACTAGATGCTATTTTCCTTAGCACTTCTCTATCCCTTTCTAGTATTTTAATAGCCAGCCACCTCCTCGGATACCTGCTTACTAGTTTCTCATCCTTCGCTAGGATACCCTCAAGTTTTGATATCATACTCTCTAGCTTAGACCCGTAGTTTATTCTTACACCACCTTTTCTTTTCCTCTTTTTAGCGACCTCCACTATAGCATCTTTGAGCTCCTCCATTCCTTTCTTAGTTGTGGCTACTGTAGGAACTACGGGTACTTTGAGTATATTGGACAACTCTTCTACATCTATTTCATATCCTAGATCCTTTGCTATATCGAACTTATTGAGTGCTATAACTATGTTCGCTTCTATTTCCAGTAGTTGAAGTGTTAGGTAGAGGTTTCTCTCTAGGTTAGATGCATCCACTATATCGACTACTATATCTGGCTTCTCTTCGACTATATAGTCCCTAGCTATGAGTTCATCTATAGAGTTTGCAGTTAGACTATATACTCCAGGGAGATCTACTATCTCCATCTCGATACCTTTATGCACGCATTTACCCACCTTCTTTTCTACGGTCTTACCTGGCCAGTTTCCTACATGGGCTTTTCCTCCTGTCAGATTGTTAAATATTAGGGATTTTCCCACATTAGGATTTCCTATGAGTGCTACTTTTATCATCTTACCACCTCGACAAGGATTTTCATAGCTACTCCTCTACCTATGGCTATTCTACTCTCCCTTACCTCTACTAGAACGGGTCCAGGCGAGCTCGTTTTTAATACCTTCACTCTAGTACCTGGAGTGAATCCTAGCTCTAGTAGTCTCCTTACAAGTCCTCTACCACCTCTAATATCGACTACCATTCCACTCTCCCCTTCTAAGAGCATGGATAAAGGTATGTACATACTCCTCAAACCTTCATAACATATACGTAATCACACTCTTCCTTTCTTAAGCTGAGGTAATAGCCTTTTATTAGGAATTCTATAGGGTCACCGAGGGGTGCTTTTCTAAGAACCTCTATTTCCGTACCTCTAACTAGTCCCATATCCATTAACCTTCTTTTAAGAGTAGTTGGTCCCATGATCCTCACTATCACTCCTTTTTCACCCGGAAGTAGTTCGCTTAACTTTCGCTCTCCTCTCATTCGGTCCACCTAACAAAATTAGGTTATCCTAATATTTAAATTTAATTATGTGCAATAGCACATTAAGGATAACTTTTGAATTTATACGGGTACTAATTCTGTAGATAAAACTTTTAAGTATTTTATCCCACATTATCAAGACCTTATTTTCAGTTTTACCATCCCTTCTCTGTTGGCTAAGAGAGCTGAAGCTGTTACTCCTATAGCTGTAGTCTTTCCTAGATGTAGGATAATCTTTAAATACAGTAAGCTTTATTACTGTACTGTGAACGAGAACATTAAGACCAGCTTTGTATTGCCAAAGAATATCTATTTAGAACTTAAGAGAAGAGCGCTTGAAGAGGGTAGGACTGTGAGGGAATTACTTATTGAAGCTATTGTAGAATACTTGGCAAAGCCTAAAAGAGAGAGCTAGAAGAAGATTAATAGAGTTAATTACCACCCCGTCTCCTGGTGCGGGACCAGAGGATTATAGAGAGTATGAGTATGAGGATGTAGGGAGATAGTGTTGAAGGGTGTTATGGTAGATACTGAGATATAGTCGATAGCAAAGAAGAAGCCTGATGAGAGGAAATTTGCTTTAAAAGAAGAATTTATTAGAGCCTTAGAGATGCATGAGAAAGCGAGAGACTTCTTCATGAACGTTTTTCCAAAGTTGAAGGTGTATATGTCTATGCATCAGCTTGTTGAAATCTATCACGTGCTGGCGTTTAGAGGAGCCAAAGTTCCGAGGAGTTATGCGAAGAGTATTGTTAAAGCAATTATGGAGGATGGCAACATAATTAAGGTTGCTGTTACGCTAGATCATATTGAAGAGGCTGTTAGGGAAAGTGTTGAAAGCGGTATACATGTGTAGGATTATTTGTGTTTGGTTCTTGACTTTAGTCAGAGGTATACGCTCGAGTCTTAGAGATAGAGGGTATGTTTGATCAGGAGTTAGAGTACTTGAGGAGGGTCTCCTTTATCGCTACTACTTTTTAGCATAGACTACGTAGGTAGGGGAGCTCCTTATACCTATCTTCTTCGCCTTGATAATGAGAGAGTCCAGTTTGA
>QMRW01000181.1 GCA_003650785.1 Thermoprotei archaeon
GAGATAGCTAAAGCCTTCAAAACTCTTGAACTCATAATCTCACAATTCTCTCAATACTCATGGATATTGGTTCAACTAGTTTAATTCTTACCAGTATATCCCTCACTCCAGTAATAGACCGAGTAGGAACTCCTAATACGAACACTTCACTCAATACTGAGTACGGGGATAGCGTGTACTCCTCTACTAATCCATCTATACTGACCTCGACCTCTACTCCTATAGGTGCTCTCCATGTTATCGTATAAGGTATCTCCACCGCAACAAGAGTCTCATTCAAAGTACGTATACTGGGTCTTCCAATTTTGAAGTCCATAAGAGGAGATAGTTCTAAGGTTCCTCTAAATACAGTTCTACCAACGAGCTTTAACTCATACGATATTAGATCACCCTCAACTACAATCCTCTTAAAATAATCTATGGGAAGTGTCAAGTTCAACCATGTGAAATATCCCTCCTCTACAAGATCTATGTACAGTCTTCTTGATATAGTGAAATCACTACCTCTAATAACTACATCTACTGGAATATTTCTAAGAGTAAAGAGTGTTCTCGACACTACTCGTACTGGAATACAGAGTAGTATCTTACCATCCTCTACGCCAACATATAGATCTTCAAGAAGAGGGTGGACAGATATACTTTCCACTAATGCCCTCCACTTATAAGGAAACTCAGTTTCAACCCTAACCTTCATAAACCATGCGTAGGTAGAGGTGATGTTCAAGTGTACTACGGCATTAGTGGATTCTATTAAGTACTTCAACCTCTCGGGAGCAAGTACTTTTCTCAAATCTAAGATTATTTTTATATTCCTTACCTCTGAACTCATCGGTTTAAAGTCACCAATACTAGTAGTACCCTGAAGTATAGACTCTCCTGTCTCACTCAGTATACTGTACTTCAAGACCACATTCGATATGGGGTAGAGGCCGAGATTTTCAACCCTAACTAGAGCTTCTACTACTATACAGCTATCTCTAAGAGAATACTCTATATTCTCAATCTCAATCCTCAGTAGTAATGCCGATACTAGTATTGAAGTAAGCAATGAGGCTACTAAAATAGATATCAGGAGAGGTATCACCTTCATTGGTTTTAGTGTACTCACAATTTAATTTGAATATACTTCATTAAATACTTTTAGGTGAATTTAAAACGCCTTAATATTGGATTTCAATGAAATTGAAGCTCTAATTAACACGAGAGATAGAATCTCTATTCTCCGAAGAGCATATACAGCCCACCGAGACTAAAAGTATGAAAATAACAGAAGGACCCTACCATGAAAAATTACCATGATAATATTGTCCTAAATTACGATACTTTAACTCTCTCATTCAAAACCTCATTATAGCTCCTGACCCTTCTTCATACTCCTGCACCTTGATAATAGTCTATCGTATTCCAATCCCCCTTAGATACACTAGCCTCAAATCAGAGATATTGATGAATTAGAACTCCAGGGCTAGTGTCTTAATCTCATAGGGCTTCAGAGTAATTCTTATAGAGCTCTCTCCCAAAACTTCTCCTAGCATGTTAGTTTCAAGTACTCTTCGAGGAGGCTTATCCACTACAAGCTCTATATTACTCTCCCTACCCTCTATCTCGTATATCCTGATGTATATCCTCGAGTTCAATCTGTAGATAGAGCTTAGAAGGACTCCTCCTTCACTAGATATGCTCATGAAACTCTTTTCAGAAGGCATGACTCCTTCATGCTTATCCACTATGATCGCCATCAGCGGGTTAAGCCATTCCTCCATAAGCATGTAGGATTTAGAATCCTTCCAGCTCTCCATGTGAGGTATGAGAACATAGTTGAACGAGAACTTCCCCGTCCCTATTAGATGAGGATAGGCGAACCTAGATAGAACAGCTGGATTCCTCGTTGCAAGGAGTATGACCGATAGTTTATTCTCTTCCACCTGATATCCAATTCGACCCCTATTCGCTAGCATTACACCATATGAGTTGGAAGAGTAATCTACCCAGTTACTAGCCCAAAAGACACCAGGTAAATTTCCATAGCTCCTCTCCCATCCGAGATAGGGCTCCTCTTCAGCTTTGAACTCCACTACTCCGAAAGGTATGCTTCTAAAGACCCTACCCTTGAAGCTTAAGGGAAATATAGCCCTTATCCTGTGATCATAGGCTTCATCCCTAATCACTGTCCTGAACTCTATCATAGGCTTATAGTTGTGTAGTACTACCTCCCTCGATAGATCTATACCCTCGAAGATAGTGTGGGACTTGTACATAGACATAAGCTCACCTCCCATAATCGATTCCCCATCAACCCCATAGTCACTACTCTTGAACTCCGATATCACTTCATCTATAGCGAGACCATCAGGAGGTCTGAACTTGACATTCTGTACGATTATATCGTTTCCTAGATATTCACTAGTGTTCAGTATATTACGTTTAGCCTGTTTATCGTAGATACCTGAAATACATCCTCTTTCGAACTCCAGTCTAAAGTAGTCATTCTCGAGGACCTTATTTGACATAGTCGAGTGTTCTCTGTACTCCTTCTCTATCCTGAGATCATACGTACTATAACCCAGACTCGGTACCTCTGCTAGGAAATGTACCTTGACCAATCTCTTCCTCCTACCTAGCTTCTTCAGAACTTCGACCTGAGATGGAACTCTCTTCCCCGCTGAATCGTATACCCCAACAGTACATCGATCTGGTATAATAGTCTCGAC
>QMRW01000182.1 GCA_003650785.1 Thermoprotei archaeon
ATATTGCCTAGATACATAATAGCTATTCTATCGGCTATTTCAGCAAGGACTGCTAAATCATGTGTTATAAATATCATTGTAAGTCCTGTTTTCTCATGTATCTTCTTTAGAAGTCTAATTATAAACTTCTGTGTTAGTACATCTAAAGACGATGTGGGCTCATCGAGTATTAATAGTCTGGGTCCTAAGATAAAGCTTAGAGCTATCAAAGATCTCTGTTTCATTCCACCACTCAGTTCATGAGGATACATTCCCAGAACCCTACTAGCATCCAGAAGGACTTCTCCTAAGAATTTTGAGGACTCCTTAAGTATATCACTTGAGGGGACTCTACCCCTATGATCTTGCACGGTATCTATAAAATGATCTCTTATCCTTATTACAGGATTAAAAGAGTTAAGCGCTCCCTGGAACACTATGGCTATTTTACTCCATCTGAATTTCCTAAGTTCTTCTTTAGATAGTGATAGGATATCTACTTCCCTGCCATTTTCTTTGAATATAACTTTTCCACTCTTAATATACCCATTAGGATCTACTATCTTGAGGATAGCATGAGCTAAGACGGATTTACCACATCCACTCTCTCCAGCTAGACCTAGGACTTCTCCCTCATATACATCAAGGTATACATCATCTACAGCTCTGAGAATTCCACGGGGTATCCTAAACTCTACAGTCAATCCTCTGACACTTAGTAGCACATTATTTCCCTTAGAATTTACCATATTACTCCCTGATATATATATTAACCTAGTTTATAGCTTTTACCAATAATACTCTAACTAAACTTCTAACTTACTTAACAGCTCTAGCTACGCGATCACTTAGTGTGGACGATATTATAGGGTATAAAATGAAATGTACATTTATTAATGATGGGAGCAAGGACTACTTGAGGTATATATGAACCCTGTAGTAGGCAGAATAGCACTTAGTATGGCTATTCTCTTTATACTATTATCTTTAATACCACTACCCTATTTATTAACTAGGCATAGGCATTCAGCAGAATTCGTAATCGACATATTTGCACTATGCTTTTCCTTAATATTCCTTTTCCTAGTAGTATGGGATATTAGGAGGCAAGTCAAGAAGGAGGTTCGTCTCAGGATTGAAGATTAAGCTAGTTCGCAGCTAGGTTATACTCACTCCCCCTATTAATGGCTATTGTGGCCTACGTACGAATGAACATGGTAATGATATCCATAACTCTAGTAATCTTCACCTGGCCATATAGTGCTCGTACTATGAGAGCCTCAGGTTCTAAGCCTAAAAGAAAGACCTTATATAGAACTAGCAAAAGTAACAAATCTAAATGATATGGAGGTAATATTCAAAGGGATATTCGTTGGACTCACTCCCCTACGTAGTGGTAGGACTTTCATTCCTGGTAACCGGGTGTATTATAGCTGAGACCTCTCTCAGAATGATAGGATTAGGACCAGTGGAAATACCTACACTAGGATTTATTCTGTGATGAGCTATGATCTATGGCGCACTAGTTCAAGAATATTACACTTTAGTCCTCGTACCAGCAATCTTATCAATATCATTATTCATGCCACTCAATCTAATAAGTGTAGGATTGGTTGAAGTCTTTAATTCCCAACTTAAGAAAATTACAAGGCTATAAACATGAGAAAGCTCTGTTTAATTATACCTCCTAGTGATACTCCTCGGATTCTATACAATCACTCTTTCATATACAATTTTCTATCCCCAAGAAGGTAAAATCATGCCCAATGACATATTAATTCTCAAGGATAAGCGTGAAGTTGTAGGCATTTTACTCGCAGCCCAGTTAAGTGATATCGGTATTAGTTCCTTCTCCTTCAGAGAGTACTTTAAAGTCAAGCCTTTCCCGATGCTCGCTAAACTTACAGAAGTTGAGATCAAAGGGCACTATTGGATCAATGGAGTAACTCGCAGAATTCTAGCTATAGAAGGAGTAGAATTTGAGGAGAATTCTAAGTTCATGAAGATATCTTCATATATAACCTCATTAAACTATCACCAAGCCTAAATAGCTATCCCTTGCATACAGGTGGATAACCATGAGTCTTACTCTGTATAGACTAGATGACATTTTAGAAGTAGAGAGGTACTTCAATTACCTATTATCGATGGTAGTGGTGGATGCTGATAAAGTCCTATATGAGAAGTACCTCAGGGCAAGAGGAAAATCCTCCTTCACAAGGAAGAGAGTTGGGAAGAGTATCGCTAGAATAAGAGGGTACATAATTCCTATAGATGTTACAGTGATATCGGAAACTAATATACCCATAACCCCATGTATAGTAACTAATCCAGCAATTGAAATCTATAATAACATGGTCTATATCTACCTTAGATTAGCATCAATAGGCTCTGTATTCTCTAGAACATTTATCTCAGTTGCTAAGCTAAAGCCAGAGAACCTAAGTGGAAGGATTAAGGTAAAAGCCTACCCGATACTATATGGAATAATGCCCTATGAGTGCGTAGAAGATCCACGTGTAGATCCAGATAAAAATCTATCTCTCTACCACGTAAGAGCAATCTACCGCACAGAAATATCTAGAGTCTTCACATTTCATTCACAATTAACCGATTATAGAGTAGATAAAATAGAGGCTATTAACTTCTACTCTAAGGAGTGGGGTACCTTCCTCATACAGGACTACAGAGATACCTTCCCCTTAAACAACTCC
>QMRW01000183.1 GCA_003650785.1 Thermoprotei archaeon
AGATTCTACTTTCTCAAAAATTTTCAGGAGTATACTCTTTAGAGTTCTATTACGGATTTTAGGTAGTCTTCTAGCCAAGTAGAGTATTGCTTTCTCATCGGGGTGGAGTTTAAAGTATGTTCTATTCCTTAAAGCCCTCCTATAAACACTTTTTACTAGGGACGGTGTAATCTCAATATCCTCAATATCAATATTATCCAAAACTCCACCCCTCAACATAGTATCTATACTCAGAGAATACCAGAGTATATAAACTTAACCACAATCTAAAATTCAGAACCAAAATATTAGTCAAGAAGGGTGAGAAAAGAGTAATGGTAGAGAGACTCCATGAGTTATAAGTGGTAAAGTCCGGGATCCAGTGTATGAAGGTTAAAAATCGTTGAAAGTGCTCCTCAAATGGCTTTGATGGGCTATTTTTCCATGATTACAAGTTCTTCGCTTAACATCTATGAGGTATCTGAGGTGAATGACCACATGGTAATACAATCGAACTAAGTTACGTGATTGAGAACTTCTTACTGAAGTCCATATCTATATGAATTCTATCTATATCCTTATATTCTCAAGTAAATTCTTTCTAAGCTATAGAAATTCAATATAACCCATCAATCTTGGTGGTATACACTAAGACTATGGAGCATTTGTATTTTTTAATCCTTTCAATACCATTGCGTAAAGTAAGTTTACATGAACTTATGTTCAATATGGAGGTTAAGAAGTTGAAGGAGTAAGAGGCACCTTCGCTCTGCCCCTATAATCAAGTATGGAGGATAAGCTCCCATAGTGAAGTTCTCGCTAATAAAGGTTTCAGAAGTTAGTGAGGATTTAGAGTGGCCGTATAGCAGGTAGAGCTCTAGAGGGATTTCTGACTTAGGCATATACGTAGATCTTGTACTCTCTCAACTTATCGGTGAGCTCACTTGCCAGCGTACTGAGCAGAGCTAGTTGGATATCCTCATAGGCATCGAATACATGTGTCGGCTTTACATCTGGTATCTCATATGTTAGTGATACTACTCTAGTTCCTGTCCTCATCAGATTCTTTAGGTAGGGTTTCAGCATGCTCATAGCCTTCTCATCTAGAAATGTATATATTATATCTACACGTCTGATAGGGTTACGAAACATATCACCCCATATAATGTCGATATTGTGATTGAATTTTCTAGTATTCTTTAAACTCCTCTTAATAAGCTTCCTATCTATCTCAATACCAATAGAATAACAGCCCTTACTAGCCATAGCAACCAAAATCCTACCATCACCGGAACCAAAATCACAGAAGATCTCACCAGTTCTAGGATCAGCTAGATCGACTATTCTATCGATAATAGGATGGGGAGTAGGCAGGTAGGGGATAATGTAGCTTTCCTCCTCCGCTATAGGGACTCTGGGCTTAGTGGGAGCAGGTAGTGCTGGAGGACGTCTAGTAATAGTTGTTGCTATTGCTGCTATTACTCCAAACACCAACTGGTAGCACGCATACGTAACTAGTGAGCTCGCATACCGTTCACTGCCCCAGGAGAGGAATAGAGCAGCTACTGCGAGGAGAACTATGAAGGGTATTATGAAGAAGAACTGGGGGGTCTCACTTAAATACCTCACTATCCCAGCTGTCTTCAGCACTGATAATTTTATCATCTTTCTTCCAACTTTAAGGGTCAATCCGAGGGAGGCTATACTCGAAGTATAGCTTTCTACGGTCACTAAAGAGAGACTACAGAGCTTCAAGACTAGAGATGTCAATGGTAGACAGTACTCTAGAGAGGGTACTTGAGGAGTTATATCAAGGAGTATGTATAGTGTTAATGCCATAGATGTGGTAGTATAGAGTACTCTTCTAAGTCCAGTACTGTATATAAAGGCTATATCGAGAGCATATATTAGGGTTGCGAGAAGCAGTGGTATCTCTACTATACGAGGATGTTGTAATAGGAGTAGTCCTATAGAGAAGTCTATCATAAGCACTATGGCTAAGACTACTATTATCAGGGATGTAGAGGAGATTGTGCTTCTATACTTCAAATACACTCCCAATATTCACTTTAGCTAACTCCTTTAATACATATCCCTAGAAATACTTCACTTCATAGCATAGGACATGTTAGCAACTTTAGATACTGATGAATGACATATTCCCTTAGAGATATCAAGCTTAACCAAATTTTCACAAAGGTAGCATCGCATACATTACTTCTCTTACCCTAAAGTCTTCACTATTTTTCTCTATCTTTAACGTATTAGTAGAATTTCTATAGTTGATCTAGGTTCTGAACTGATAAGCTCTTAGTAAAGGATTATAATCATGCACTCTGTTTCATCAGTATATTCACTCACTCTCCTTCCTACTTAGAATTCGATCAATAACTTGTAATGCTATATCTATCGCCTTATTTGCTCTCTCTATGAGTATTTGTGCTTCTCTTTTGGTATAAACCTGTCTAGGTGTAAGCCTTCTTTCAGCATTTCCATAGCTCGAACCCGCGTGGTAAGGTGCAGCTACCTCTGCTATCTCAGAGAGTTCTTCTATTAGATCTCTAATCTCTTCCTCTTGAACTCTTTTTGCTATTTCTCTTAATTCAGGAGCTGGATTATGAATCCAGGAGGGAATACTAAAGAGAGCTATCACAGCTTTAGCTGCATTCTCTATCGCTAACTGAGCTTCATGTATAGCAGCTATATATG
>QMRW01000184.1 GCA_003650785.1 Thermoprotei archaeon
ATATCAAAGGTAGGTAAAGTGTAAGTTTATTGAACACTCTACCTATATAGGTATCTTCTCCACTCCCACTCACTCACTACTGGTGATTTAGGATCTATCTTTAGCTCAGAGCAATATTTAGTATAATCTCTCCACTCTTTCACTTTAATATCCACTAGCTTACCGTATCCACTCTCTATAGGTCTCTTATCAGCTAGTTTAATAGCCTCCTCTAGGGATGAGGGGATTGGATTTACATTAGGTCTTTCTCTATAGGCATTAAAGGGAAATTCATACCCTGGTTCTATTTTCTCTATCAGTCCTCTATTACCCGCCCAAAGTACAGCTAGTAGCGTTAAGTATACATTACCCGAAGAATCCGGAGCCCTATACTCGAGTCTTATAGTATCTTTCCTCCTATAGTTCGGTATTCGAACTAGTACTGAACGATTACCCCTACCCCATACTGGATAGACTGGGGCTTCAAAGCCAGGTATTAGACGCTTATATGAGTTGATTGTAGAGTTAGTATACAAGCATATATTCCTTGCATACTCCAGTAATCCGCCCATGAAGTACATACCTTCCTCACTCAACTCCTCATCTCCAAAAAGATGAGTATCCCCCTTGATTGCGCTTATATGTACGTGTAGTCCATTACCGGGCTTATCGGTGAATGGTTTGGGCATGAAGGTAACCCCTAGACCCCTAAAATTCGTATACACTCTTAGAAAGTGTTTTAAGAAAATATAATTATCACAGACCTCTATAGGATCCCCATAAGGTAAGGTTATTTCGAATTGGCCAGGACCTACTTCATGGTGTAGAAGCGTAACCTCTATATGGGTCTCTTGAAGCACATTGATTAGCTCTGTTAAGACGGTATGTACATCAGTTCTTAGAATGGAATACATGTAGGAAGAATTATCGACAGGATTTTTTCCTTCTAATATATAGAATTCTGGCTCTAATCCCACTTTAACGTTGTAGGTTAGTGATTTCACAAAAGTGCGTAGCATATAGCGTGGGTCTATCTCTAGAGGCTTATCGTCCTTATATATGTCGCATATGACTAGTGCTCTCCTTTCACCACCTGCAGAGTATATACGTAGAGTTGAGAGATCGGGGACAGCCACTAGATCAGAGTCTTCTACACCGACAAAGCCTGTGGAATATCCATCGAATCCATAACCCTCCGAAGCTATTTTATCGAATACCTTCACGGGGAATATTCTAAGTCGCATATTCCCCTCGAGATCGAGGAAGCCAGCTTCAAAAAACTTAACACCGGCTTGTTCCAGTCTCTCTCTATATCTCATGAGATCTTTTCAAAGTATTTAAATATTTAACTATTTCCCTATATTCCAATCCTTATTATATATAAGAGCTATTTTATTAAATAATCATTTAGAAAGAAAGATTTTTATTAAACAATCATAATTATATTTGAGAGTATGGATACTCTAGATCTAAGAATACTGAAGCTACTTTCATCCAATGCCAGATTATCGTTCAACAATATTGCTAAAAGGCTGAGAGTATCTCCTGCTACTATAGCTGCAAGAATAAGAAAAATGGAGAGGAAGGGTATACTATTAGGTTATACTATAAAACTAGACTACGAAAAGCTAGGTCTTGGAATAGAGGCATTTATAGAGGTGACATTCTCACGAGGAAAGCTTATAGAAACCGAGAAGAGGATAGCTAAACTTCCTGGGGTTATCGCTGTATACGACATCACAGGTGAAAGCGATGCTCTTGTACATGTGGTAGTGAGAGATAAAAAGGAGCTCAGCGATCTCATAAAATCTATACTTGCTCTAACCTATGTCGAAAGAACAGTCACTAAGATAGTGCTCAACAAGATTAAAGAGAATATGACAGACGTATTATCGAGTATTCGATAGTTATTACTACTCGAGCAACCATGTACTATTTGTCAGCTAAGTCTTAACCTATACTATTGAGCTATTAAATTCTGTCGTAGCGGTAACAGAAAAATTACCCATGATACTAGAAGATACTAATGTTTATTAGACATATGGATATCCTACTAAAGACATATAATGTGCGGTATCATAGCTATAGCTGCTCTAGGAGGCAGTGATGTAGCAATAAGAGTTAAGCGAGGACTCAGTAAGCTAGAGTATAGAGGATACGATAGCGTAGGCATAGCTTCAGTGTACCATGGAAGGATATACGTAAAGAAGGGAAAGGGTAAGCTAAGCGAGGTAGATCTACGTTTAGACCTTAGCTCGATCCCTGGAAAACTGGTAATAGGCCATACCAGATGGGCAACACATGGAGAACCAAGCGATATAAATGCACACCCTCATGTAGACTGTAAAAGTATTGTTGCAGTAGTACACAATGGAATAATCGAGAACTACTTGGAATTAAAGAGAAAGCTTAGAGACCGTGGTCATAAATTTCTGAGTGAAACTGATACTGAGATCATAGCCCACTTAATAGAAGAGGGGATCGAACAGGGCTTAAATGGACTAGAAGCACTTAAGTACGCTATCAGAAGAATACGCGGTAGTTATGCTATAGCTGTCCTCATTGCTAGTGAAGAGGATAAAATATTCTTTGCTAGAAGACTCTCTCCACTAGTAGTAGGACTTGGAAAAAGTGCTAACTACATCGCCTCAGATATACCAGCATTTCTCGAGTATACCCGAA
>QMRW01000185.1 GCA_003650785.1 Thermoprotei archaeon
GAGACCATGGGCCTAAAACCTAATTCTCCATAGCTGACCTAGGGCGTACCTCTTATATTCTACCAACCCTAACCTCCGGAGCCTGTGGAGCTTTGCCCTGATACTATTGCTCCTCCTCTTACTCCCCAACCTCCTGAGCTCTCTGCACTCCTTAAGGACTATCGTTAGTATATCGTGGAATGCAACATATTCTGGATAGATTTCTCTTAAGTACTTGAGGATCGTATAGTCGACCCTGTCCAGTGCTATCAGCCCATGCACCCTAGCTAAGTGTTGTACTATCGCACTTTTAGTCCCGCACTCCTTACCACAGATAGGACACGTGTAATCTTCCACTATCACATAGCTATACCTTATCACCATACCCTCCCTAAGTCTTAGGCTCGTATCCTATTTTAAGTGAGTAGTAGACCTCTATAGGGTCTTCAGCACTCTGTGGTAACCACCTCATGAGAAATGTTACACGCTGAGATGGATACTCATACCTTAGGATATCCCGTATTGGTATGTACTCCTCAATCCCAGGGGGATCGTAGTAGACCCAGACTGTTCCGCCACTAGCATACCTCTCTAGATTTCCCCCCTCATCCAGTACAGCTGGCTTTACTACTATGTACGCCTCCGAGCCATCTATGGGATCACTCCAGTCCACTATCCATAGGGTACAGGGCTTGAGTACGAACCTGTGCTTTTCGCATAGAGGTACTTCGATCCAAGGCATACCCTCACTCTCATTCACCCTCCTCCACCCGTATCTGATAATGACATCTACAGTAATGTGCTCGAATGTGAAGTTCCAGTACATATCATCGTGCTTAAACTCTACAGCCCCTCCAGGTCTACACCACCCTAAGTACCCCACTGTGTAGTTCAGGGCTATCACTACGGGTAGTTGAGTCTGGGACAGGAATACCACAGTCCTGTTAAATGGAGTAGTACACATGAATACTCCATCTAGGATAAGCCTGGTGACATCCCTAGTGTACTCCACAGTAACCGTACTCCTAGCATGTGAAATGGCCACAGTCTTTACGAAAGTACTGTTGAGGGATATTCCGTACACAAGCTCCGTAGTCCCATTCCTCAGATAGGAGAGGATCTTACTCATCTCTGTCTCATTTGCGAAGTCCCCAGCCTCAAGCTCGTATAGGTACCAGCCAGTGTACTCTGGAGGCCATACAACTACAGGTCTGTACATGTGGATCTCCCTATCAGATATAGCCTCGCCCATCAGCACGTACTCTCTATCAGCCCTTACGATTATCGGGAGCTCCACCCTCTTGAACCCCTCACCAGCCCTACCTATCGACGCCCTTACGAATACAGGTACATCGTAGTATGGAGTAGCATTAATCAACCACACCCCCTTCGGTATCCTCAATGGGTTTATGCTCAGACCTGGTAGTACATACCCCTCTAAGCCCGGAAGTACATCTATTCTAACTATATTTGAATGGGAAGGCTTGTACTCATCAGTACCATTGAATACAGTCCAATAGTAGTATACTCCACTACTCCTTCCAAGCGTTAAACTAGCTCTTCCCTCTGAATCAGTAGCACTAGTCGCTATCAGCCTCCAGTTAGTGGCATCCCTAGACTCGTAGAACTCTATCTCAGCATTGGATATAGGGTTACCCTCATGATCACTGAGCTCTGCTGTCAGTGTGAAGGATCCTCCTTCAAACAACCTGTACTTATCGGATGATAGGGTTAATGTAGTGGACTTGACCGTTGGTTTGACATATGCTATCAGATCTACATCCTCTCCTACACTCACACTCCTTGGATTATCCTTACTACCATCTCCCCAGTGTGAGAACGTGTATCTTATGCCCCCTATCGTAGCATCTGGTATACGTACGTAGAGGTGTCCATAGGCATACCATAATGTATACCCATTGGAATCCGTGTACTTAGTACTGTTGTCCTCACTCCTATAGACCACTACTGGATAGTTCTCTAGGGGATCGCCATCTGTGGTCAACACTCTTATAGTGAGCTTTCCGATCCTAAGCTGGTATACTCCTGGAGAGTACCAGTAGTCCCGGTACCACCCTAACCCCTTCCTAAAGTATTCGCCTGTGAAGTACAGGAGCATGTACCTCATGTCCCCGAAGAGAGAGGAATTCAAGTTTAGATTAAAGTTCCCCCATACATCAGTTCTGATCTCGGCCACGGGAATAAGAGTCTCGTTGAGAGGACCCTCCCTCAAGTACACTTCTATCCGCCTTACCTGCCTCCATTCTTCTTTCTCTATTGGGTTTCCAAACTCGCTGAGTAGTCTACCCTCACCAATACCGTCTAGTAAGTATTCTAGTACTGGTATTGCCTTAGGCATGTAGAGACATCTAATCCATACATACCCAATACCCATCCTCCACTCTATCCAACACACTCCCTCCTTCTTATAGTATACTGGGTCATCTACTACCCACTTCCAGCCCTTCCACCTTCTGTACTCTACAATATGTCTACAGGAGTGCTGGCTCCTACCCTTACTAAATCCATAAAATACCTCACCTACCCTTAGACTTACGTTAGCAAGCCAACCAGCAGCTCCACTCCTCTCGAAGTGTACAAACCCTGTCTCATTAGTATAGTCATCGTATCTCCAGGTACCATAGGGATCTCTAGCAGTGACCTTGATACC
>QMRW01000186.1 GCA_003650785.1 Thermoprotei archaeon
CTCATTCACCTTAACCCTTCTACCCAAGAATGGTGCTGCAGGTGGCTCTCCGTAGCCTGGTGCATTACACTCTCTCTTAACACCCACATAGATCTCTCCCTCACTCTGGTACTCAATATACCCCTCAATCCACCCTAGATCCCTCTCTACATCTACAGAGGGCAACGGTTCTGCTCTCGGGTTCACTAGATTCAGTAGGGCATTAATTAGTATTCTACCTCTAGATTCACATAACATTGATCCCTGTGCTTCATATCTCACATTTTCTATTCCCATAGCCTCTGATACAAAGTACCCTAGGGATTCATTGGCTATAGTAATCAGCATAGAATACTCAAACCCACTTCTTCTCTGAAACTCTAGCCCCAGATCGGCTGTAACCTCTCCTGGAGCAGTACATATACAGGCATTATCCATTAAGATAGCCTGTATTAGTGCTGGATATTGACCAGTATTTATTATTTCTTTTACTAAGTCTCTATACTGTTCTGGAACTTCTCTTTTTTCGAGTTTACCCTTCAGACGTTCTTTCATATGCTCTAGGTATCTACTCCTTATCGGTATGTTCACGTGTGTATGCTTAAAGGTCAGCGATATCTCAGGTTTCGTTTTAATAGTATTAGTTAGCTCAACTACACTCTCACCCACTGTTTCGACAAATGCTCTCTTTGGATCTATGAGCTTACCATTACGTCTATATATTAGTCGTGATGGTTGAAGATCACCTGCTGCCCCTAGGAGAAACATTGTGAATACATCTCTGAACTCTACTTCGGGATATAGTTTGAACATTAAATCTCTCTCAATGCTAGCCTCTATATATTTTCTAGCGTACTCTGGCCACTCAGGACCTATCTTACCCAGCTTACTACCTCCCCAAGCAGTAGTGTATATATTAGGATGGGATGGAAATAGGAAGACTACACCCCTCAATGCTCCAGAGATGTCATCTATCCTCATAACGTAGAGGGTAGTATCTACAGGTCCATCTGGTCTAGCTCTATTCACATTGACCCATGGTGGTAATTTCTTCTTTCCAAATCCTACTCTAGCTTTGAACTTTGTATCTAGTGCCTCTTTTACACTTTCTAATATTCTTTCTCTTAGAAATTCGAATACTTTCTCATCCCATATCCTTGGATAGGAGTGATTATGAGTGCCCACTAGAGCTATGAGATTTCTATCTATTCCACACTCCTTCTCAATGTACTCCTTAATAGAATCACTACGTATCCGGTCACCGAAGCCTATTATATCACATGCTATAAGTGCTAGTTTGAGATCTCCTACCTCCATAATTAGGGTCTTACAGAAGATGTTTCTATTATAGAAATTTGTAGTTGGAACTTGTTTTCCATATGGCAGTACTACAGGCCACGTAGGCGCTATTGAAGTAGAGGCTAGTCCTATACTGACCTCTCCCTTTGAATTATACTCGCGTACTTTACCAATAAGGGACATATTGCTCCCAAATAGGACAACTTCAAGATCTATTTAAACATAGGTATGTGTATGAGGCATGCTCCATACTCAAATCATATGAATGTACAGGAGATCCCGTTTTCCACTCCAGAGAGAGTCGATTATATTCTATTTTATAAGGAATTGAAGTACTGAAAATATAGGATGGGGATAATGAAGAGTAGCAACATCACTATAGAATTCATAAAAGACCCAGAGAAGTACTGGGATATCATCAAGCTTATGACTGAAATATGGGGTATAAGAGATGTTGTTGAAATCGTTCCAGCACATATGATGAGAGCTATAGCTGATAACGGGGGACTGGTACTAGCAGCCTACGATACCAAAGGTGAACCCATAGGTTTTGTCTTAGGTATCCTTGCTATGAATAATAAGGGTAAATTATACCATTACTCCCATATGCTGGGTGTTAAAAAGGAATACAGAGGGACAGGAGTTGCTGTTAAATTAAAACTAGCTCAAAGAGATTTTGCTATAAAGCAAGGATTAGACCTAATAATGTGGACCTACGATCCTCAACAGGGTCTCAATGCCAAGTTCAACTTCACTAAGTTAGGAGTCATATGTAGGAAGTTCCATCGTAACTATTATGGGATTTTAAGAGATGAGATTAATAGAGGTTTAGTAAGTGATCGCTTTAAAGTAGAATGGTGGATTAAAAGTAGAAGAGTGGTGAAGCGTATAGAAGGATCTCTCCCTTCACCGACGATGAATGATATAAAAGACATGGTTAAACCCATAGTGAAAACTGAAAGAATAGCTCCAGGAATAAGGAGAGTGAAAGAAGTTGATCTTACAGCAGAGAGTGATCTACTACTCGTAGAAATTCCAGCTGATGTTAACAAGATAAGGGATTATAGCATAGACCTGGCTAATGACTGGAGATTAAAGCTCAGACCCGTGTTCGAGACCTACTTCTCAAAGGGCTACATAGCTGTAGACTTCATCTCATCTATAGAGCAGGGAGAAAGGAGAAACTACTATATACTATGGAAGACTTCGCTTAAGGAAGTTTTAGATGGTGAACTTCCTTGGAGATAAAAGAAGTAGAAGTCTATAGGCTACATATGAAGCTTAAAGAACCCTTCGAGACTAGTTTTGGTAGTGTACACATGAGACCAGTAGTTCTACTCAGAGTTAGAGATAAGAGCGGTGA
>QMRW01000187.1 GCA_003650785.1 Thermoprotei archaeon
TCACTTAATTTTGTAGAAGCAGTACTCAAAATTCTTTAACCTTCCTCCGTTGGAGCAGAAGATTCGTTCCTTCTATCTCAAGAGATTTTAGAGCATAAGCTAGGTTATTAGCCTGTTATCTTTTATCTCTAGAGAGATTAAAATGTGGAATAGTTTCACCATACTCGGGAAAAATTTAATTTTTAATCAAACTCATATTAAGTGGTACAGTTATATCACTCCTGATTGGAGTGTTAAAGCTGTACCGTACACTCATAATGAGTGCCCGAGGGGAGCAAACACCCTGCGAGGGGGCACTCGGGTATGATATAGGAGATCGGTAGCAGTACCCTCCGGGTAGTCCGGGGGGTACTTGAGCAGTAAGCTATGGGAAGTACCCTCAGGCTACTCGGAGGGGAACGAATAGCAGTACTCCCGAGAGGGAGGAACGTATAGCGTATGCGATTAGAGGTGGAGGTTGAAAATCAGAGACCCCCGCAGTTGACAGGGGAGAGTCGGGGGAGGGGAATCAGAGCCTTCCAGTGCTCCCAACGCTCTCAGTACCATCACCGATTAGACTTCCCCACTACCAGGACTCACTCTAATCGATAATCTAGGCTAATACCCCTAGTCTAAGCCTTAGATTGAGGCATAGGGTTGGGTTCTGGAGTGATGGGGGTAGGGGGATAGTATCCCCAACCGACTGGTGACCGGTCGGTTACCCCCGGAGGTGGTAAGATAAATGAAAAGAGCTAATACGTTCGTAGTTGAAGCCCATCCATTACTATGGGAGTTAGCTGATAATTGTGCTAGACTGTGGAATGTGCTTAACTTCGAGCGTAGACAAACATGCATTCGTTATAGGGAGTTTGAGTGGTATCCAAAGCACTTGTATAGGAAGTATGCTCCATTGATAGGCTTAGCAGAAATCGTAGTGATAAATAAGGAGGAGAGGAGTCTGCAGGAAGAACTCGTCGGAGACCTAATCACGATAATTTCCCACTTTGCTGGTAAACTCTATGGTATGAGAAGCCACAAGTACAAGAAGGTGGTTGAAGGTGCAAGGAAACTCGTACAGGATTGTTAGTTACAAAGTAAGACATGATTACGATGTAGAAGAGTTTCTCGGTAGCTATAGGTGTCTGCTTCAAAAGGCAATAGATATTATCTGGGATAACATAAAGTGGATTGAAAAGAGGCAGAGAAATTATTATGTAATTAAGCGTGGAAAGAAGAAGATAAGAAAGTATTACTATGTCAAGAGGATAATTCCGATAATTTCAAAGTCTAGAGTGTTCAAGAGAACTCTAAGGAATACACTACTTAGCCACTGGAATTATGCATCCCACTACGTAGATTCAGCGATAAAAACAGCCTATTCAATCTTAAACTCATGGAGGAGGAACTACATCAAGGGGAGGAGAGGGAGAAATAAGCCTGTGGTTAAGAGGAAGTTCGTTAGGATTAAAGAGACTCTTTACAGATTCAAAGATGAAAAAATTATAATTACGATAAAACCCTATCAGCTTTACCTTGAGTTCGACCTATCGAAAGCTTGGTTCAGAAAGAGGGTTAGAGGTTGCGATTTAGGAGAGCTAATACTCAAGGAGAGCGAGTTAATTATAACATTCAGAAAACCCATGAGGAAAGGAAGCGTAACCGAGTGTATTGGTTGGGATTTGAATCTCCACAGTCTTGACGGTTTTTCTCCAAAATATGGCTGGATTAAAGTAGACCTCAGATATCTTTACCATATACATAGGGTTCACGAGATTAAGAGGAAGAGTGCTCAGAGTAAAGCCTCTAAGAAACCCTCGCTTAAGCCTATAGTTTCTAAGCATGGTAGAAGAGAGAAAACTAGAGCAAAGGACTTTGTACACAAGTTAACCACACAACTGGCTAGAAAGTTTCCTAATGCAGTACATGGCTTCGAGGACTTGAAGAAAGAGAGAATGTATAACAAGAGAAGGAAGCATAATAGAGATATTTCTAAGCAGAATTGGAAGCAGATAGTTCAGTACATGAGCTATAAGGGTAGAGTTGAGTTCGTAGATCCAAAATATACTTCATCTACCTGTCCCATGTGTGGAGGTAGGATGGTGAAGCTCCGAAAGGGACGGGTAGTTAAATGTAGCAGATGCGGTTTAACTTTGAATAGACAGCTGTGCGGTGCAATTAACATCTACCTTAGGATGTGTGGTTTCACTCCCTCTCCAAGCACCTTCTACCGTGTGGTGATTAGAAAGATGATCCCCTGGTGGAAGATGCAGATGAGGAGAGGGAGTGGGGTTACCACGAAGGGGGGCAAGGGCGATGATAAGCTCCCAATGAACTCAAGAGGGAGACTGAGCCTAATGAACCCCAAGGCGGACATATGTCTATAAAAGACTATGTCCGCTGAACCCCTATTATAACTGTTAGAATTCCAGAGGAATTGAAGAAGAGAATGGATAGAATAAGAGGTATAAACTAGAGTGAAGTAATTAGGAAGGCTATATTGGAGAGGGTATCGATGGAGGAGAGATTTAGGGGTAAGGATTGGAGCCTAATAGAGGAGACAGCTAAGAGGATCTATGAATTGCGCATGAAACTAGAAGCTAGGTATGGTAGATGTACCTATGATAGTGCAGAGACTATAAGGTGCTGGA
>QMRW01000188.1 GCA_003650785.1 Thermoprotei archaeon
AGGAGATTAAATTATTCTAACAATATCTTGGAGAGTTTCTCTCTTCCCGAGAGGCTTATATTGAATGGAAACTTAATCATCAAGTCTCTACCTACGAATCCTCTTCTCCTTAGATTTGCTAATGGGAAGGGATTTCTCTCAGGTTGAGTCCAATATAATACAGCTTGGCAATCTTTCTTAATACAACGTCTCACTCCTACTAGATCCTCTATACCTATTTTTTAAAGAGACTAAAAAGTAATCGTATGCTCTTTTTAAGATGAATAGTCCTTCTAAGAATTCTAGTTTTGATAGGCTTAATTACATCTATATCTTCGTAACTAAAGGCAAATATATCAGGATTCCCTGTGTCAAAGTCCGATACTATTTTAAATCCATTTTCAAAAACTAGTCTATCTGTCCACTCCGAGTTTCCAATGACTAAGTCTATTGTCGGATTAGTAGTCTTCATCTTCTATGAAGTTCCATGAAGCTTCCTCAATTGAATCTCTAGTCAGGACATAACATACTTTTCCAAGTCTTCTTTCTAAGTTCCTAATCTCTTCATCAGAGGACTCTCGATTGGATGAATATACAACTTTTCCATCACAGAGGACTATGTATCGTGATTTCTTCGTCAGATATCCATACTTTCTAGATAAATTTCAATCCGTTGCTCCAAGGGAACTCTACTAATATTGATACTCCTTTCAGTCTATAAGTTTCCTTTTTCTCAGAAGAGGAGGAAGTTTAACAAGCGCTTATATAGGAATTTAACGTACTTAATTCGATGTATGATACTATCCTGAGAAAGCTTAGTGAGATAGAGAGATCTTTAAAGGAAATAGCTCGTATGATAGAGGAAATAGATAGAAAGAGTTTCTATATATCCCTTCTCAGAGAACTTCAGACTATTTGTAAAGGAACAGAGTACGAATCGAAAGTAAAAGAGCTCATAGACAGGTACCGAGATCTACTACTCCGTAAGAAGAGTGTGGTTGAGGTACTTGAGGAGAAGGGATTAACAGATCATGTTAGAGTACTTAAGAGGGATAAAGAGGGAAAACCCGTAGTGATTAAGGTGAAAGGAGGTATAGATTACACAGTCTTTAATGATATAGCGGGAGTACTAACGACTTATGGACTAAAGTTCATAGAGGGAGTATGGACTACTTCAAAAGATCTTATCACGAAGGAAGAGTTAAGAGAAGAACTTGCTGAAGTACCAGAGTTTGAGTGGGCGTTTAAGAGACTCGAAGAAAGGGGATATATAAACCTTAAGAAGCTTAAGTCCACGAGACTTATAAATACTATAAGAAAGAGAGGGATCATAATTCCAGGTGAAGACATCGTAGTTCGTCAAGAGATATGTATTCTCATGAAGAGGGAGGACGGAAACTGGGTATGTGAGGAATGTGGGACCAAGAGAAAGACAGCTAGTTCACTAGCTGTTCATGTAGTAAGGGAACATCTGAGGAAAACTTAAGAATACGGTCATAATGTCGTGCTTTCCTCTTTGGCTAAGGTAATGAAGTAAAAAGGCTGTAGCATGTGAGTTACTTTCCACTAGAGTAGGGAGCTTTCTTGCGTATTCTTTATAATATTATATTGTAAACCTAGTACTTTTGCGGTATTCATTAATATTATCATGAACTGAAGTATCAATATTAGTAGAGGACTCATACTATTCTCAGAGGTACTTATACGCTTCTAAACATGTAAGCTCAATAGGATATCTTACCGTGAGATGGAGATAGGAATATTTATGGAAAATATTTATATTCTTCCATTTATTATGTTTCTTGGTATAAGGTGTTAAAATGGAAAAAATCGTTGTAAGGGAGATGGATCCTCAGGGTAGGATAACCATTCCTATAAAGTGGAGGAAAAAGTGGAAGTCCCGCAAACTTGTGCTATTACTACGTGAGGATAGAATTGAGATAATTCCTCTGGAACCTACATACCCTACTAAGCTTTTTGATTCTATTGAAATATCCGAGAATGTAGACTTTACGGATCCACATTCGATTAGAAGGGCTATATTGGAGTTGAGAAAATGATGAGATTCATAGATTCAAATGTATTCCTTCATGCATTTTTAATCCCGCGCAGGAAATTAACGAGTAAGGAGAAGTACATTAAGGAGAGAGCTAAAAGTATAGTAAAGAGAATTGAAGAAGGTGAAAAGGTAGCTACAACAGTAGTTCATATATCAGAGATTGTTAACATACTCGAAAGCGGGCTAGATCTCAAGAGCTCATTAGGTTTTCTTACATGGATCATAGTGAGTGGGAATATTAGAGTATACCCCGTAACTTTAGAGGACTATGAGAGTGCACTACCACTAGCAAAAGAGCATGGTGTGAGTGTAAATGATGCTCTCGCCTATCTAATAATGAAAGCTCATGGAATAAGGGAAATATATTCTTTCGATAAGCATTTTGATAAATTTAAGGACATAGTTAGAGTAGTTCAGTAATAGAGAGCACTTAGCTAAGTATTCTCTATTTCACCTCACTAGCTTTGAAATGATGGTAAATTCTATAAGGATTACTGGATAAGATAGCTAGTTGATTAATATGCTACTTGACGTTAAGAGCGAGCTACCAATGCTTAGGGTACCTATATCACTAATAGTGGAT
>QMRW01000189.1 GCA_003650785.1 Thermoprotei archaeon
AGAAGAAGCTAAAAAACTCGTACTAAAAGCTAAAGAAATACTTCAAAAAACGAGACAAATAATAAATGACCTAAGTATTAGTAGTTGACACTCCCCCTACTTAAGTAGGAGTGCCCCGTCTTAATGAATGTTAAATTAGTTATTTTCACTCCTCTATTGTATATTAGCCATTTGGAAGCTAGCCGATAACCACCAGTGGTGTTAGATGAGAAGATAAGAGAAAGCATGGAGAAAGACTCATGCACAGTCTAAAATAGCAAATCCCTAACTCCCGACTCTCAAAAGTTGTCTCCGTCTATAAAAATGGATGTGGGACATAGAGGAAAGAGATCAAAAAGGAAAGGGTCTGACGTATAATTGTGAAAAACTTCGTGTTGATGTCGTTTATGCGGGTATAAATGCTGGATTCTTATCAGTGCTTATTCTCGTTTCTCTCTCCAGCATTTTCTCTATGAACTTTGGAAATACGAATATGGTCTTATGTAGTTTTTCATGGTATATTTCCAGATTCCCTTCGATTCTTTTCTCAATTCTCTCTCTCAATTCGTGTGTTTCTAGATCCAAGGGATCATATACCTTAGAGCCTATAACAAAACCCCATGATGATAGGAACGATGGTACTATCATATGGTATGGTCTAGCTATGGGAAAGACTTTCTTAATAGTATTAGCTATTATGAGAAAAGCATCCATTACCGTATAGAATGCACAGGTGGCTTGTGTTACCATGATACCATCATCACTCAGTCTTCTCTTCACAAGTTCGTAGAATTCTCTAGTATAGAGTAGAGCCGAGGGAGAAGAGGGTAGTGGATCCGTCAGATCTAGTACTATTACGTCAAAGATCCTATCCTCGGTCTCTAAGAACTTCCTTCCGTCTTCTATAACTAGTTCAACTCTCTCATCATCAAAACTACCTCTATGCCATTCATATAGGTACTTTTTAGCTATATCTATCATTTCCCTATCTATATCTACCATCACCACGTGCTCCACAGTTCTATGTCTCAGGACTTCTCTTAGAGTTGCTCCTTCTCCTCCTCCTAGAATAAGCACTTCCCTAGGTCTAGGATGTGTTAGCATTGCTGGGTGTACCAGTATTTCATGGTATACTCTTTCATCATACATGGTAGACTGTGTTTTCCCATCTATGAATAAATGCTTTCCCAGTTCTGTTTCAACTAGATCAATTCTCTGAAACTTTGTCTTCTCACTCATAAGTACTCTCTTTACCCTCCATAGTATACTCTTATCCTCAGTAGAGGGTTCTACTAAGTACATCCAACTTGAAGAGTGTACTAGTCCCATGTATAGACGACTCGACTACTATTATATATCACTTTTCATGTAATTAATCACTGAACTCCTTAACCTTCTCTCTCAAGATAGAGGACTTTAGTGTTCTAGTGAAGAAGTAAGAGATGTATTCGATAGTGGAAGAAGTCCGAGATGAGACAGTGAATTCTAGACTAAGGGATACTAGAATATCGCAATTACTATAGTTTAAAAATTCTAGTGTGAGAAATTATATATTTTATATATTAAATTGAAAAGGGATAGATATCATGGGATGTAATATAGATGAGCACGCTGTAATAACACTCTTACACTCCCTTGCTGCTATTTCACCCAGTAAGGCGAGAAGTATTCATGAACTCGCTAGCTACCTTAAATGTAAGATTGAAGATATCAAGGGTATTCTAAATAGGTTACATGAGGAAGGGTATGTCGATAAAGTTGATAACAAATTCTTCTTAGCTACAAAGGGATGGTTGAAAGTACTCATGTACTATACTTAAAGGTGGAATTTTTGAGAGTTCTCCACGTAACGTATGAATATCCTCCATATACCATGGGGGAGGTATCCTTTAAAGTTCGAAAATTGGTTAGAGAGCTTAGTGAAATGGACTTAGATGTAATCCTAGTACACCCCTCAGATCTCGAAGGAGTTTGGTATGATGGACGTGTTGAAATATGGACCGTAACGAAGAGCATAAAGACAGATCTTCACATAGTCACTCTAGCATGGTCTCTAGCTATGGATCTAGTGAGGAGGATCTCAGAAATATTAAACTACTATAAAGGAGACGTGGACGTAATTCACTGCCACGAGTGGATCTCAACCATTCCTGGAGTACTCACAAGTCTAACCTTTAGGAAGCCTCTGATAGTATCAGTCTATAGTGTAGAGAGTATGCGCGGAGATCTTGTAAACCTAATAAGCATGTCTATAGATGGTATAGAGAAGCTATGCTTCTCCCATGCGCTCTACCTAATGACTGATAATGATAAGACTTACAGCAACCTGATGAATATGCGCAAGGTATTACCTAGAAGGACTATCATAAGTCTAGTGAAGAGTGCAAAGGACATCCTAAGGATATATAGAAGAGCTCTGAGGAGGTGGAAGGCACGAAGGTACTAATGGTATCGTGGGAATACCCTCCCAGGATTATAGGAGGTCTCTCTAGGCATGTATACTATCTTTCTACAGAATTGGAGAAGAGAGGAGTGGAAGTGACAGTACTAACCCTGGGACTTCCAGGGATTGAGGAGGAGGTCGTCAAGAGGAGACTGAGGATAGTTAGGGTAAATGAAGAAATA
>QMRW01000190.1 GCA_003650785.1 Thermoprotei archaeon
AGATCACAGTCATAGGCTCTGTAAACGTAATTTGGAGATCTAAATCCTAGAACTCTTTCAACTCCCTCTGTTAACATCGTTTTAAAGCCGAGTCTATAGACAGAGCTAGCTATATCATTATTGTAGAGAAACTCCGTATTCTCTATGGAAATAGGGTCGTAGTTGAAGATATCTCTCATCAAACCCCTGTGTAACATAACTTGTTCAAGGAACTCCTCTAATCCATCTGGATGAAGCGAGGCTAAACTATGATAGTATGTTTGACATATTAGATCTACACAGCCCGTTGCAACTATCTCGGTAAATACATCGAGAGTCTCTGGAGAGTACTTCTTAGCTTGCTCTATCCATATACCACTTATACTTAGAGAGATTCTACACTTAGTACTAAGTTCCTCTATTAGGTTAAGAAGTATTCTTGTAGTTGGAATATAGCACTTCTTGGATACTCTGAGGAATATCTTCCTATCCTTATCATGATCAAAAAGAGACTTCATTAATTCCAGAGAGTCTAAACGACCTTCGAGGTAGTTCTTAAGGAGGTTTAGAGGAAATCTCCTTTTTAGTCTATATGGCTGGTGTACTTCAAACATCAATACAATACTTCTTACCATATCTCTATCTTAGAACTTAGAATACATAGACTTTTCCTAGAGTAGAGAACTGAGAAATGCACTTCCTAATACAGCCTACGACTCCCTATTCGGCAAGAGGAGATATCCTAAAGTAGTAAAATAGAGAATACTTCCTAAACTCCCAATTAGGTGTTAGTAGTCTCTCAAAGTTTCCATGAGAGCTTTAAAGGCTTTTACAGTGAACATTATTTTATTGTAGAGATCTTCTCTCTCCATATCTGCCGTACTACTTATAACGAGCCAGTTATCCTCATTTAGATCCACTCTCACATCTTCACTAATACTACTTATCTTATGTTTCAGTCTAGTTACTAGAGCAATATCTTCGAGGGAATTAGTGAACTTAAAGACACTATCAGTCTCTATATAATAACCATACTCCTCTTTTACTACCTCCAGACCTAGGGTATATTCTTCCAAGCCTATACTCATACATATGCATATATTTCCCTCTTCATCTAATCTAGAAACAGCTTCTATCCCTCTATCTCTCAAGAACTTTATCTCCTCTAGAGCGGCATCGTGATGTTCATATTCTTTCACTCTTACCTTACTACCCTCTTTTACACTACGCAGATAGGAGGGAATACCTACTACTAGACCTACTTTTTCTACCTTACTATAGGGCTGACTTATGCCATAAAATACGCAGAGGGCTCTTCCCGGTCTCCAGTATGCTACGCTTCCCTTTTCTAGTCTGGATACATACTTCTTGGGAGTGTAGTCTAGAGGCGTCTTAAAGTATATCTCCTCCTTCCACACATGTACTTCAGATTCGAATGGTACATACTGATGGAGTTTTTCGTATAGCTCTTTATTATCGAACTTAAGTACGAGTTCCCCTACTTCCTCGAGTACGAGCTTCAGGTACATAGTCTCCCCAAGATCTACTATAGGTGTAATTCTACTCTTCTCTCTGTGAGTACTCCAGGCTTCGGCTTTCTTTTTCTCTTGTAGTACTTAATGACGAGATCTCGGACTAGTTCTTCAAGCTTATCTGGTGCTCTCATTCTCATCTCTAGAAGGTTTCTTTCTAGTTCAGGACAAGTCATACCCCCGGCTGGCTTGAATAGCCTCTTTAACTCATCCTCTATATAGAGTGTCAGTGGATGGTTTTCTCTCTCCCTCTCTACCTCTATTGTAGTTAGTGGATCTTGTATGACTCTATCGAGTGTTCTCAAGATCAGTGCTCCTAGTAAGCTCCAAACCACTAGATTACTCATATCGTACAATATTACCAACAGTGACTAATTTATCTATCTCAAGAAAGAACAGTTATCGTCCTTCTTTTAATAGTATGGATATCATGGACCTCCTGAATCACCAATTCATCTACACCGGTGTAGTACATGAGCTTCCTGAGTATATCCCTAGTACACCTTCTAGTTCTAAATGAAGTTATAGTAGCTCCTGCAGCATACCTATGTCCTCCACCCCCTAGACTCTTAGCTAGTATGGAAGAGTCATAGATGGAGTCCTGTCTTGCACCTAAGTACACTCTCACTTTCATGATACCTTTAGGTACTATGATACACGTGAACTTCGCTCCCTTTTTCTCGAGTAGTATTGATAGATACCTATAGAGGAGTTTAAGGTCTCTGTAAAATACTACTACCGTGATAGGCATGATCTCTATTCTCGAAGCCATATACTCTGTAGCCTTTTTAACTATCCTTGCACGTTCAATGTATTTTCTAACTCTTTCATCTTTGAGTACTTCTAGGCCTATCTCAGCTAACTTCTCGACTAAGTATAGCTTTCCATGGTAGCCGGCTCCCTTAACAGCCAGATTTAGTAGATCAGCTTCAGTGCTCTCTATGGAGGCAGTATCAGTTTCTATTGCTATCTTGACTAGATCTTTAGATATATCATCTCTTAAGCCTAAAGCTCTTAAGGCTAGTAGTGCAGCACAGGGGGCCTTAGGATCGTAGAATTCTCTCCTAGCACATGGTCTATTAGTTATATGG
>QMRW01000191.1 GCA_003650785.1 Thermoprotei archaeon
ATCTCTTAGCCATTCGATATTCAAATTCATTATTTCAAGACGTGTATTCACTATCCTTAGCTGACTGCCCCCACTCACATGCACCATTTCACGTAACTTATCCCTAAATGCAGTAACATTCCACTTATCTGTTAAAGGGGAGATTACAATTTCATCGTTTATGATATTTATATCATCTACTACTAAGTGTACCTTAAACCTTGATCGTAGTATACTCAGGATAGTATATAATAACTCCGTATTAAAGGGTACTCCATACTTTCCAGGTAAAAATCTACAGTCTATTATCAGATCGATTTTTTCTTCAGGACTTAAAGAGAGTAGAGAAACAAGCGAGGTGTTGGGTATAGAAGGTATTATTGGAAGTATCTCTCCCCCTTTACCAAAGAAATATCCTCTTAGTAGATATATAATATCACATACTACTTCTGGTGAAATTGCCTCTAGCACTCTTAAATTAAGGGTATCATTACACAGTACATCTAAGTCTCTCTTTAGAGCTAGAAGTCTTTCGGCATGGTTAATGCCTATTAAACCATCCAGATATAAAGCCCTAATGAGTACGTGATAGTACTTCAATGGTATTGAAAGAGATGGAATATCAACTCTTTCAAGTCTATTGGTAAGGTATATAGAATTCTCCAGATACGGTAATGAGTTCAGGAATATCATAATAATGTATTATGTCAACTGCATTATTAGGATATTCTGTAAAATCCCTACTTTAGTTTATCAATGCTCATAGGAGTAGCTTATTTACTCATACTTGTAATTATTATAGGAAGATGAAACGACGAATATATATACTGGTAAGATATCCAGTAGCGTTAGCATTAATCCCAGCATTTATATCATCTCTTTACTGTCCCTTTCCCATACCATGGGTTCTTTGCCATATCTGTGAGGTTCCCTACTGCTCCTTTAAATACATTAGGAGATGGCTACTACTCTCTACTATCATTAATACAGCCATATTTGGGAGGATCTTCTGTTCATGGATTTGCCCACTAGGATCTTTACAGGATATTCTCGGGCATGCAGTAAGAGTGAAATACTTTTGGAAGGGATTTAGGAGTAAGCCACTATTGGCTATCAGATTAGTATTACTTATAATCTCTATTATCGTAATAACATACCTACTCCTCTCCCCAGTATTGATAGAACCTGTAGAACTGTTGATAAGATCAATAGAATTCCTATCGGATAAGAGGATATATCTACTGTTAATCATACTACTATTATCAGCTTTGATCTTCAGACCCTGGTGTCTAGTCTGTCCTCTGGGGAGTTTACTAGGAGTCTTTAATAGAGTATGCCTTATTAAATTCACTATAGATAAGAGAGCTTGTAATGAATGTCATTTGTGCACTAAAATATGTAAAACTGGTCTTAAATTAAGAGAACTTCACTCTTCATGTGATTGTATTAAATGTCTAGACTGTAATATCTCGTGTACCTCTAGAGCATTTAAGCCGACCGTGAGGTACTTTCAATCCTCTGAGGAATGAAAAATAGAGCTAAAATTTATTAGCTATGATACGAGAACTTCTTGATGAATTACAGGAAGCTTATATTAATAATAGTGGTAATTCTAGTCCTATTACCGACCATCATCTACTTTTACTATATGAGGTTAAAAGTAGAAGAGATGCATATGGGAGAGTTTGTAGAGGTCGGTGAGAGAATGTTATTACCCTATCCTAAGATCGTTGGGAGAGTTAGTGTAGAAGAAGCTATAGCTAATAGGAGGAGTATGAGGGACTTTGAGGATAGACCACTCGTACTAGAACAGTTAGCACAGATATTGTGGGCAGCTCAAGGGATTACGTATCCAAAGAGAGGATTTAGAGCAGCGCCTAGTGCTGGAGCCACTTATCCACTAAAACTATATGCTGTAGTGGGGGAGGGTACTGTAAAAAACCTTACAGCTGGCGTATACTACTATGACGTCCATACACACTCCCTAGTAATGGTGAAAAAGGGTGATATAAGGAGAGCATTAGCACGCGCCGCACTTGGACAGGCATGGGTTGAGGAGGCACCACTAAACATAGTTATAACAGCAATCTATGAGAGGACTACTTACAGATATGGTGATAGGGGAATTAGGTATGTACACATAGAAGTAGGCCATGTAGGTCAGAATATATACCTTCAAGCAGTTGCTCTCGGTCTAGGAACCGTAGCTGTAGGAGCCTTCTACGATGATCAGGTTAGGAAACTCATAGGAGCTCCCGAGGAGGAGAAGCCACTATACATAATGCCCATAGGCTATCCAACATATACATATAAGTTGAATTTAGAGGAGCTGAAGAAATACTACGAAGAACATAGAAAGGGGTAGTAATGTCTACCAATTGTCAAATAATCTTTTTCCCATAATAGTGCGGCGGCCGGGATTTGAACCCGGGATCACCGGCTCGGGGGGCCGGAGTCCTAGTCCAGGCTAGACGACCGCCGCTATAGTGTCATCCTAATGCCTTCACATCATCGGCTCCCTCAGATTAACTCTGACTAATCATCCGGTAATTTATTAAACTTAGGAAGAGAAAAAGTTTTCCTCGTAGGATCTCGTAATTACTTAGCTG
>QMRW01000192.1 GCA_003650785.1 Thermoprotei archaeon
AGGTGCTATATCTATTCCTGGTATTAAATCAAATAGTGCTATTATCAATATCCAAGGATCTATCTTCCTCCTCAATAGAAATATGGCTATGACGATAATTATATCGAGTACTAGCTCTATAATAGGACTTCGCATACCTAGAAGGTCTAAACCATCGTTAAGGAGGGCTAGTACGAACATAAGTGTCCATGTATAGGTACTTCTTCTACTCATAAATCCTCTATTTCTCCTCTTCTATCTCCTTTTTAAGCATTAGGGCTCAAACTTGTTCAATGAAAAGTAGTCACTAACACATGAAGAGCCGGACTTTATACTCACGAATTATAGAGCAGTACTATTAGTCCTACTACTTGATAAGGGCGCGGCTCCAGTAATTCAAGGTTACAACTCCAGAATATGTACACTCTAGTTGGGTTTACAATCCTCATTTTCTCTCTAGAATAACTAAATATACTCTACTCCTACCACGAACAAATTCATAGAATACTTTTTCGGAAAACGTGTTTCTAGAACATTCTAGAAGCATACTTCTATAGGGAGTGAAGACGCATAGGAGTCCTCCAGAATTGAGTACCTTGCTAGCACTATTTATAAACTCCCTGTATAATCTTTTAATATTCTCTGTTCTCAATCTTAATCCTCTTGGAGGATCTGTCACTATAAGATCGATAGACTCCTTCTTAAGGGGAGGTGTTAAGGCATTACCTACTAGGAATAGGCATTTATCATCGACTCCGGCTACTACTGCATTTTTCAGAGCATGATTAACGTATTTATCAACAATATCCATTCCTATAGCATAGACCTGGCTTATGGATACAAGTTCTATGGGTATAGTTCCAGCACCTAGAAAGGGATCAAGTATACACATATCTCTCCGTATGTCTAAGAGATAAGCTACTGAAGCTGCCAGTATAGGGTTTAGTGGCGATGGATGTTTGAACATATAGTAGCTCCTGATATGGAGGGGAATTCTATTCACTTGTATGCCCAATAGAAGTACTCTCTCTTCACAGAATAGCTCGCATCTGATCAAGACACCTGATTTTGAGGGCACTGCCTTGAGAATTCTCTTAAATTCCCTAGAGGCTAAGGTCTCCAATAAGTGTTCATTAAAACACCTCCCATACACTCTACCTTTAATATAAAAGGACTTTATATCTAGAGGAAGCCCTTTTATAGACGCCCTGAGAGCATACCTCAAATTCCTGGTGTCTAAATACTTTACCTCTAATATATCTAGTACCTCTACCACGTGTTCTATAAGCCTTAAGCTCAGTAACTCCTCTACATCCCCCTCTACTAATAGCCTACCTTTGAGATTCCAGGGATGGGGAGATATTACACTAATATTTCTTCTTAGGCACTCTAGCATGACAGCATTTTCAAGACCAGGAAGAGTTGAAAGTAGAGCCTTCATAGTCATACTTATGCTCCACTACGATCATAATAAGTCTATGTAGTTTTAACAAATCTCACAGAGTCAGTCCGCTAAAGGCTCATCAATACTCAGCTTGGTGTGTACTCATCATCCCTAAATACATTCGAGAATGTGGGTAAAAGTTTAACCCTAATAAGCATTGTATAAATTTTAATTATGAAAAATATTAATGAACATAGAGGAACAACTTATATTAATGTGAAGATACAACTATAACACCGGTGATTATATGAATCTGAAGGTATTACTTATCCTATCTCTAATAGCCATAGCCCTAACGATGATAGTAGTACCATCAAAACTAGAGCTTCTAGCAGGTCAAGAAGAAGTAGTAGTAAAACCTGGAGAGGAGGCGGTAATACACATTTCGACAGGTAGGATATTTGGAGTACCACTAGCCACAATAGTAGGATATCTTATAGGCATTATAATCCTGATAGCTATAATCACTATAGCTATATACGAGTATACATTGTGGAGAAGAGCTAGGAGAATAGCAAAACTAGTAAAGCCAGCCAAGTAATCGAGTAAGATTTAAGACCCACCACAGTGCAAAATTTAGAGAGAAAGCCCCGTGGTGTAGCGGCCAAGCATGGGGGGCTTTGGTCTCCTAGGGGCGCCTAGGGGAGGAAACCCCCAGATCCCGGGTTCGAATCCCGGCGGGGCTACCATCTTCTTGAGCACTTTCATTTTTCTTCACATTGAGTCAACCATACTAGAAACTGTACTAGTAAAGCCTATACAACACTCGTAGATCTGCCTCTTTCAACTTAGTATTAAAGACTTAAAATTGCTTAAATTTCTTAAGGACAAGGTCTGTTAGTTAGAAGAGTAGGTTCGAGGGAGTATTCAAGGAAAAGGATTACTATGATTGGTGAACATGCGCTTCCAGTGTGGAAGGAGCTGGAGGAGAGTATACTACGAGAGATTTCTACTGTAAAATACCGCAGTAAGAACTTGGAGATTACCATTGATCTGAAAGATCTTGAGGAGCCTATTTTCCGACCTGAGGTTCACATATACACACCTGCAAATAGATCATTAGTGAGGCATGCTCTTAATGGAGTCTATCGAGCATTTGGCGACTACATGATAAGAGGGATCTTAATCGATACTATAGAGCGAGTTCCTGAGAT
>QMRW01000193.1 GCA_003650785.1 Thermoprotei archaeon
GTCAAAGTACCAGGAGAGATATCAGTAGGAGTGGGGGAGAGGGTAAGGCTAATCCTAGATCTGAATAAGCTACACCTATTTGATAAGAGAAGTGAGAAGGCTATAATCTAGCTATTCAATAGATCCATAGCACTCCCTAGGATCTAAGTCGGTAGCTGTAATCATGTTGTATTTTAGATACCCCCGTCTGAGAAGATTCCATAAAGATTACTATTTGTTTAAACACTCTAGTATTAGAATTGTACGGTTATATTCAGCACGCACCTCTAAGTATGTATTGTCTGAAGTACATATATAATTGAGATCCGAATCTATGTAAGTCCTATTCTTAGAAAAGAGATGATTAAGGTGTAAATGGGATAAAATTATCAGTTCCTAAGGGCTGTATCTTCAATCTCATGAGTCCCAATGGTGCTGGAGAGATACAGTTAATCCACTTATCAATGGGCATAATACTGCCTGGTAGACAGTCCTATAGTGATATCATGTGTGAAGGGAGTAAATGTAGACATCTACCATGATTGGCTTTATGAACAATCTATTACGATAAGATTACCAATATTAGCAGTAGCATGTGCCAACTCTACTACTGATGGGCTATACAGAAGAGGAAAATAATCATACACCAAATGAGGACTATGTCTACAGCTATGGCTAGACTAGGCCATACATCAGTCCTATGCGTCAACCTTTTTCTAGAACGAGATTCCATAAACAATGTATGGAAAGGAGGCTATTAATTGTCGGCATAATCCTCATATTAGTAGCATTTACACTCTATAGAATAGCTATAGAACTAGACCAAGAGATGAGCTCACCAATACTTGAGCATAGAAGAACACGAATTATCTTCAGTAATATAACATATATAGTTAAAGCTAGGTATAAATTAGTAAACAATTATAAAATTCCCATGAACGACTACGTATATATAACCCTTCCTCGCAATACGACCTATCAACATGCTAGACTTATCAACATCACTCCAAGCTATGTAAAAATACAAAAAGACGAGGATGGAAACATATTTGCAGTATTGTTCCTTAGAACAAAGCCTAATGAAGCTGTATGGATAGAGGCGGTTTTTAAGATTACTGTTCACGGTTACAAAGTTATATTCAATGTGAGTGAGAGTATATGGCCTGAATACGAAATTGTCAGAAGACTTACTAAGAGAACTAGTTACTGGAATACTGAGAATCCAGATCTGATAAACCTAGCGCGAAGAGTGAGCAGGGGAGATAATCCTCTCAAGATAGCTATAAGTATAGCTAAGTGGGTTAAACGCCACACTCGCTACAGCCTACAACTTCATAGACTAGGAGCTGAGAGAGCCTTAGTTAGAGGTATCCTTGGGGATTATATTATTCAAGGAGACTGCACCGAGGTGGCTGATGTATACGTCACCTTAGCTAGAATAAAGGGTATACCAGCTAGAACTGTCTTTGGGCTTCTCCTAAGTAGGCATAAAACTAAGATGTGGTTCAACTCATCGACAGCATGGGTAGAGGGGGAGAGACTGCTAGAACACTGGGGTGGTCATATGTGGTCCCAAGTATACTTACCACCATGGGGATGGATAGATGTAGAACTACTTGAAGCTAGGGAAGCCAAAATAGGAGATTATTCCAATTTCCATGTAGTCTTCGGTGTAGAAGAGACTAAGTACTATGGTACGACTCTAAGTAATTTCTGCTCACCTGGATACCTATACCTCGAATATGTAGAATACGACTTTGAACCAGTGGGGAACTAGGTGGGATAGTGGTTAAGCGATCAATTGTACTAATACTGATCCTACTAATGCTTATTTTATTCGTTAGGGAAGTTAGTTCTCAGGAAAGGTACTGGATAGCATTAAACTTCGAAGTAGAAATTAGAAGTAATGGACTAGCTATTGTTAAAGCTAAGTTCCACCCCTTTACATCTGAAGGTAAGAGCTTGTACGGAGATCCACGAATAGGAAGAGAGATCGTTGTTAGAGAGGGTTCTACAGTAGAAGAGATACTGCTAATGTTCACTTCGGATCTCACTAGGCTAAAATATAGAGTTCTATCACACACCTACAGAGATGATGATGAAATCATTCTATGTGATATTGGAAATGTGGGTAAGATGAGCACTATGGTCGGTGCATATGTGCTCGAAATAGCTGTCTACCTCAACACAAGTGAGTTTATTCGCGTAGTAGAGGATAATATCTATGAAGTAGTTATAAGAGATAGCTACACTCATAGGGATCCTAGGAGCTGGATAGATATACTGCTAGTTAAATTCACGGAGGATGTCGTTCTGATGAACTATACTTGGATTCCCGCCTCAGCTCATGGTCCACTTAACAAGACTCCTACACTCCTTCTATGGGTGAACTATAATGAGCTGCAGGCTCCAGACTACTACGTATTCCTCGTTAAAATACCACACATGCAGTTATTCAAAAAGACTGAAGTAAGCGGGAGAATACTGAATGTAACCTTAGAAAACAATGTTCTAAAGATCTTAGTCGAGAATAACTCGACTACTTCTGGATACTTCTACCTCAGAGCTATCTTCGGAGAATACGAACAAACTGTTAAA
>QMRW01000194.1 GCA_003650785.1 Thermoprotei archaeon
ATTATGTAGCCGCAGGCGGGACTCTTATTTCTGAAGCCTGTCCTGGACGTCATGATCGATTCGGATTTGCTAGACCTGGAGGCATATCTCCTATAGCTGAAGAACTCTTTAGTGTAGAACACTATCAGGTTCGTAGAATACATGAGCCTCAAATACCTCCTAAGTGGACTCCTAGAGAACTCTCCTATGGTAGAATATTACCATTTAAGCCTTTTAGAGGTATAGGTCGATTTGAGGGATATCAAGTATTGCCAAGTTTTTGTGTGGAAGTCTACAAAGTTAAGGAAAGCACTCCTATACTACTATATGGAGATAGTGTAGTAGGAGTAGTTAATAAATTTGGTAAAGGGTTAGCGTACCTTATTGGAACTCTACTTGGACACGCATATACCGCTTTTGACGATTCTAATAATCAAAGATTCTTATTGAAAGTTCTCGAAGATATAAGCGTAATGCCAGAGAAGTGCGGTAGACTTAATAGAAGAAGGCGTATTAGCAAGGATCTTCAAGCATGGTTCATATTCAATATGACTTCTCAAACTGCGACGGAAATAGTTGACATAGGAGAGTATACACTAGTCGGAGAGCTTATTCAAAGAGATTTATCTCTTGACTCAGGTAAATTGAAGATTAAAGTACGTCCCTTTGACATACTATGCCCTATATTGAGCACAAGGTAGTTAAATTAACGCCAATTATTATATAGGCTGGAAATCTTTCTCCCCTCTTAGTTTAACCTTCCAAACAGCCTCTTCGCCTACTTGCCAGTTAAGCAGCTCTGGAACCTTTAGTGGATCTGGCTTACCCTATTTACGCATGTATTTACTCTCTACTCTCTCTAGAAGTCTATGCGTTTTAAAGCATAATTCTCTTTCTTCCATAGCTAGATTGTTAAGTTCGTAAGGGTCTTCAGTTAACCTGTAAAGCTTGGTGTCAGATTATCTGTAAACTATGTACTTCTATCCTTCAGTAATTATTAAGCAGACTATGAAACTCTTCAAGTCATAGGTTCCTACTACTGAATTTTTAACAAGTATGTGAGGTTCAACAATAGCATTACTCATAGCAATTTTATTAGAATTAACTAAGATTCTTCTAGCAGAAAATTCCATTCTAGTTACAGAACCAAGAACACTTCCTAATTTCATGTTTTTTATTTTCTTACAACTTTAGTGGTAACCTTCCCATAGGGTCTCCTTACCTATTTCACTAAAATAAAGAACCCACTACCTTCAATATACCTCAAGTTATAGTCATAGTTCCCTCCAAGCTTCCTGTAAACGCTTAATACATTATCGAGAGTAATAGTGAAACTGCTTGAAAATTCCTTAACCTCTTCTTAAATCCTCTTTCCTCTCTAAGTCTTTGCTTGTAGATTCAGCAAGGGTTTTTAATAGTTTAATAATTCTAGGAAAGAATTCTTCAAAACTATTGTATTCATCTTTTTTCTTAACATACTCATCCAATAATTTGTAAAAGTCTTTAACGAATATGAAGCCCATTCTTTCCTTTTGATCGAGGTAAGAAGCTATTTCCTCTTTAGGAATACCCATATAGTGATGCTTTATGATAGCTTCTATGGCACTAGCCAAGTGAACATTAAGAGCTTGAATCCATACTCCGTGCGTAGACTTTACATAATCACCTAAATATTCAAATAAATAAGAATACTCCATGATTTCATCAAAATATCTCGCACAATATATACCTACGATCCTACTTAACTCATTTAATATAAGATCTTCTACACCTTCAAATATAGGGAAATCATTAACTATCCTTCTAGGCCCTATAAATACAAAAGTTTTATCATTAAATCCATGTCCAAAGGCAAATGAACCATATAGTGGACAAAGAATTACACTAACATGTTCTTCATATTTTTTGAAGAAATCTTTGAGATAACTTATTATCTTTGGAACACTATGCTTCAATTTACTCTTTTCAATAAGAGCTTCATAAAAGCTCCTATGCATATCGAAGAACTCAATAAAATTAGATTTATATACAAAATTTCTGAGGTATTCAATGAACTCATTAAGTACCCTCTTAGCCATAAACTCTCCTAATAACATAAGTTCCTCTTCTGCGCGGGCTTTAAGCCCAGGAAGAAGTGCATACTTACTTCGGTTGATACCATAAAGTTTTATAGCTTTACTCTTCTCAAAATACTTGTTAAACCAGTCTCCTAATTTGCTAGAGATAAACCAGGTAAAAGAATAAATTGTATTGAGGTCCAGTTTCTCTATAAATTTAAGCTCTGGTGGTTCTGTTACATGAACCATGAATCCCGTCGGCATACACATACATTGAAAATCCCTCAAATATTCGCAAAGCTCAATAACCCTATGATTTCTATAAGGCTTAAACCATTCTAATGCATCTCTTTTATATTTGTAGTCTTTTTTTACAATTACACTATCTCTCCATGAGGTAAACATCTGTACTATGGATAACAGTTCAACTCTCGAATCAACTCTTACATCAACCCTATTCATAGACTATACTCCTCTAATATTCTGCATTTTAGAGAACTTAATTTTTTCTATTATGCTATTATAACGATTTTAAGAC
>QMRW01000195.1 GCA_003650785.1 Thermoprotei archaeon
TATATCCCCTGCAAGTCTAGCAGCCTTACCAGGTATTATCAGTATTCTATGTTTTACGAGTTTTTCTACTCCAGAGCTTTTAAGGATTTCAGCGATATTTTCGGGAAGAAACTTCCTACCGGGTACTGCTGACTCTACAGAGAGACCTTCAGTGTCAGCAAGGATGAGATAACAATCTATCTTTCCACTCTCTATGTCTCCAGATACTAGGTAGTATGTTAGTGCAAAATTTCCAGTAACCATTACTGGGGACATCTCATCTGGATTTCCTATAACTCTCAATCCGGGCTCTACAGCTACAGGCTTCCTAGGATCTGTGTAAATATTGAACCTAAGCATTATCAGAGGTAGGTACACCCACCCCTCTAGCGAGTGCATTATCAGAAGATCAGCATATCTAAGGATCAGCATGGAAGCTATGAGCATCTCCCACCAGGCTTTAGTTTGACTATCACCTTCTACTAACTTCCATGCGGTTATGGGAGTACCTATCAAGGGGTAGCCAGCTAGCTTGTAGTCCTCATTACAGGCCTTCCATCTAAGCATTGTAAAGGCATCTATTGTAGATCTGAGTCCTCTCATATAGTTGAAAGTACCCGGATCAAGAGCAATCTCTTCGACCCCTATTTCCAGAAGAGTCTTAGCTATAGATACTAGAGTATTTAGATCATTAGGACTGAATATAGCCAGTGGAAGTTCGTACTTAAGGGCTATATCGGCCATCTCAGACCAGTTCTCTACAGTTGCAGCGTAGAGTAGGGGTTTTTCATCAGATAGAACAGAGACTCCCGCCTCCATAACCTTAGGGTTTAGTGTACAGAGTACTAAGGGGAGACTTGTATTATCGGAGACAAATTTAACGATTTTCTTAAAAGTCTCTGGATCATTGGATATTGATCTAACGGCTATAAGATCCAGTCTAAGTTCTCTTCCTATGTATGTATACCTAAGATTTTCGATGAAGCTTATTCTTTTAAGTATCTCTTCCTCTGACATACTATCATCAACGTCTATGGCAATAGCTGTGGGATTTATGTAAGTCAGTTCATGTCTATGAAGGACGTATTCACCTCCTATCTTCACAGTTCTCTCTTTACTCCTAAGCTCTATCTCCCTAACTGGTGGAGTGAGTATTTCTTTGAGCTTCTCGTAAGCCTTTCTGTATTTACTCTCTTCGAGAAGAGGAGTACATAGCTCTAGTCTAGTCTCCATATTAACAAGCTTTACAGCAAAGGCCATGCAGTTATCCTCTCCACACTTCTTACAGTTGGTCCTAGGTAGTAGCCTATAGATCTCGATGGGACTTACAGCCTTCCAGGGCATATTCTCACCCCAGCTTAGAGCTCACCCAGTCGTAGATATCATCACTCTTACCCTCACTACCCTCTAGAAGATCTCTTATGATCTCCTTCATAGTCTTTATAGAGAATGGATGCATCATCATAAAGTAGTCTGCACCAGCTAGTAGAGCTGTTAAACCTGTAATGGTCTCCCATGCTGGACCTCTAATTTCTCTAGGACCCCAGAAAGGATCCATCTTAATCCAAGCTTCTCTAGCAGCCCATGCATTAGTAACTCCCGCTACTATAGGATGTTGTAGATCAGCATCCCCCTTCAGAGCTGCTAGTCTAGCTCTCTCCATGACGGTAAATCCATATTCTAGACCGTATCCTATTCCAGCGATATTAGTGTCCATGATTATTCTATCCTTTGGAATGTAATCATAGAGTTTTCTATTGAGCTCTCTCGCTTTATCTAGATCCATAGGTGTGAATGCTATGATAACACAGTCTTTATCTTTAAGATACTCAGCAATATCCTCCAGCTTCATATCTAGGTTAATAGAGTTTATGAGTATTCTCTCTCCTTCAGCTACATCGGCCACCTTTTTGAAGACCTTTACATCCTTTACAGGATCACCAGAGCCTCCTACACAGAGGGGGACTTTCACTGCCTGTAGTACCTCCTCTACTACTTTGGCAGCTTCGGATGGTGGAGTATCTTTCACATATGGGTCTATACTCACCATATGTAAGTTTATCATCTCAGCACCATACTTCTCAACACACCTTTTAGCCCACTCCGCAGGATCATCCATCACATCCTTAAAGTGCATCTTAATACACTTAGGTAGACTTATTCTCATATCAAACACATCCATAGCGATTACTGGAGGATGCGGCATTACGCCTTTAAACATGTAAAAGGCTGGTAGTGTCTCTCCACCTATGATGAAAGTTCTATCTCGAGTACCTCCTTCACTCTTAGTAGCACCCAATTTCACTTCTACCACCTTACCTACCCACTCCATTTCCGGCTCTTTAAACTCCTCTTTAACGAGCTCTCTAACCCTCTCCACAGCTTTTACTATGGGTTTAATTACAGGAACAGCACCAGGTTGTAGTACGAGCTCTAGCTCATCTAATTCTATCTCGACATCCTCCAGTACTATTTCATTGTACTTCTCTAGGAGCTCCATCAGTCGAGGTGTTAACAGATCTTCCTCCTCATCTTTTTTCTCTCCCAACTTTCACTCCTCCCCATAGATCTATACAACCCTAAACTTAATA
>QMRW01000196.1 GCA_003650785.1 Thermoprotei archaeon
GGTTGAAGAGATAGATGAGATTCTAAAGTTTGAAGAGGTAGGAATCACTAAAAGGGCATTCATCATAATACTGTTGATAGGTATACTATCACTCATAGGTATTAGGACAAATCTCATACTCTATGGGAGCACCACAGTAATAGCTCCTGATATGTTACTCATATATGCACTTGTGTCTATTCTTCCCTCTGCATTTTCAAGAACTCCTCACTATAAAATAATCTCTCCACTTAAAATACTACTATCCAATGAGGCAGTCTATACCATACCGACACCCTACGATGTTTATAATGCCAGTAAATGGGTGCATCAAGTGTTCAATACTTCAGGAGATTTCACTCTTATTTTAAAACTTAGACCAGCTCCTCAAGCCGTACTAGATGCCATAGAGAGTAAGGCCTATAAGCTCTATGAGTGGGGTCAAGCATTTGATAAGTTAAAGACTATCACAAGATCTAAGCGATACTATACGATAGCCGAAAGAAGATTCAAGAGTAAAGAGAGGTTATACATTGGAAAGGCAGTTCTCATAAGTCCTGAGAGAGCTATACTAGATCAACTCACTGAGATTATGCAGCAGTTAAACATGAGATTCGGTAGTACACTAATTAAGTCCTATGTAGAGGATATCATGTACGGATACTCATCGAATCCCAAGAGTAGGGATGAAAGCCTGTTCTATACCTACGATCTTATTCCTCTATCTCCTCTAACCATCATACCTCCTAAGGAAGTCATTGGTGGTATCGTATTGGGTGAAGATGAGTACGGTAGAGAGGTATGCATAGACTTCACTAAGCTACCGAACTTTCATGGCATAATCTTGGGATCCACAGGTTCAGGGAAATCTACGCTAGCTAGAAGTTTAATTTTAGATCTTCAGGAGCAGGGAATAAATTCGTTGATTATAGATCCGCTAGGAGAGTACTGTAAGTTAATGGAGTTGATAGGTGGGATAGTATTGGACATGAGTACAAACATAATAGATCCATTAGAGTTACATGGACTGAAACCAGAGTCCAGAGCTGAGAGTATTGCATGGGCCTGTTCACTCATATTCGGACTAATGCCTGTTCAAAGAGATATACTAAAGGAAACCATAATAAAGATGTATGAGAGAAGAGAGTATTTCACATTAAAAGAGGTACTAGAGGAGTTAGAGAAAGACTATGGTACAGAGGTTAGAGATCTTGTAGCCAGAATTAAAACAGCCTTTAGTCTATTTTCAAGTCCCAATACCTCTATTTCAGAGATTCTCAGTGAGCTTAAGCCCATTACCCTAGTCTATAAATCTCCAGATGGTACCATTCTAAGTGAGGAGGTATCCAAGTTCGTTACCTGGATGGTTCTAGATCAGATATACTCCTATATGATGAAAGAGGGCATAGTACATAGACCTAAGATTGCTGTATTTATCGATGAGGGTCATAGGCTACTAAGGCTACCTGGAGAGCAGAGTATAATAGTAAGGCTTTACAGAGAGACCAGGAAATTCGGATTTTCCATAATAACTATAACCCAGGTGCCTACTGATATTCCCACTATCCTATACGAGCTAGCTGGTTTCATAGTAGTACTGACGGGTCCCGAGAGGTATGTAAGATCTCTCATGTCTGTACTAAGAATTCCAGAGGATGTAGCAGAGTGGCTAGCATTTAATAGTATAGGATGTGGAGCAGTAATAAGGTATGGAGATCCAAGACCTAGATGTGTAAAACTTCGAATAAGAGAAGAGGCACTGAAGACTTCTAGGTAAATCTTAAAGATATCAACAGAACTCTAAGCTAGTAGTGCCGGGGGCGGGATTTGAACCCGCGACAACCGGATTGCCCCTCTAGCCCTTATCATGAGTAGATTATGAGTCCGGCGCCCTAACCAGGCTAGGCGACCCCGGCCTATAGTTTCCATAGCCTTAGATAGGATCTTCTGTGACCTTCTCGATCACAGAGATCCACTTACTATAGTAGCTCACAAATTTTAAACTTTACCTAGGGTCAGGTATATCATGATCCCTTTAGATATCTCTTCCGACGAGTACTGTAATTCCATTTCTGGAAGTCAGTCGTACTAAGTAAAGTATAGAATCGGGTATTTTCTGTAAATTTAGTGAGTACTCTCTCTGTGAGAAGCTCTTGTTACCGTTATCTCCATTCTGATAGTCTTCGGAATCTCGATGGTTTTCAACAATCTTCTAAATTCTGATTCATTACACTCGATAAACATCTTACACCTATACACCTTCAACTTCTTTCTTCTTCGGTATTTGAGTACTAGTACTTTAGTAGGTAGGTATATTGGACCCTTAACATTTATACCAAGTTTTTTACACATATCTGCTATCTCGCTACACAGAGTATACATGTCTTCATAGACAGTACTCTGTATCCTTATTACAATCATCTCATTCCTCCTCTAATATCACTCTTCTTGATCTCCTCTAGCATTAGTTGTATGCTTTCGCTCTAGATATATCGTTACCCCTTTAAGTCCTGTGCTGTCTATAGAGCACTTAATCATACCTCTTAATCCTCTGACTTTGACAAGTGTAAGAA
>QMRW01000197.1 GCA_003650785.1 Thermoprotei archaeon
ATGATTTCTCCCCCCATTCTACGAGCTTCTGGATACCGTCTGTCAGTTGAAGTTCGTGTCCTACTCCCTCCTCTACCTCTCTAAGAGTTCTGAAGATGGTGGGCTCGAATATATAGACTGGTACTATAACGAGGTTTGTAGGAGGTTCCTTAGGCTTTTCTATAGCTCTCGTAACCCTATATATTATCTTTAATCTCTTCCACTCCTACTACTCCATACTTCCTGGGATTCTCCACTCTCTGTATGAGAAGTACTACTTCAGCGTTTAGCTTCCTCTTCACCTCCATTAGCTTGATAAGGTGCAATTCTTCCTCTGAGACTATGTAGGTGTCTCTAACATGGACTAGGAAGGTCTCTTTGTTAGAGTGATGTGCTCTGAGTACGGCATCTCCAAATCCTCGAGGACTTGGCTGGTTTACGAAGATTATGTTCGAGTTCTCTATCTTCTTGTAAAAGTCCCCTAGTAGTTCTATCTCTCTGTACTTCCCTCTAGCCTCAAGTAGTCTTATGAAGCCCTTATCCGGTGTAAAGTAATCTTCAGCAGCCCTCTTACCCTACTCACGATAAAGTAGAAGTCTCTGATACCTGCCCTATACAGCTGTTCGAGTATCACATGAAGTACTGCTTGATCACTAATCCACTTCTTTCAGCTAGGAATATCGGTAGTATCTCTTTGGTAGTCGGTAGTAGTCTAGTGCCTAGACCAGCTACCGGTATTACTGCTTTCCTCAAAAGCCCCCTAAATTCATATGTAATATCCAATTTAAGCATACTGAAGATACTTAATCTAGTACTGCGATCCATACTTGAGGAGAATGTGTAGACTAAGAGAGGTAATCTCGGAAAAGCGTGAAATTATTCAGATACTCACATGACTTGATAGGAACACTTAGTTACCCCATCATGGTGGTTGAGTGAATACCAAGAAGATCAGCACTAGTTTATTCAGGATCTCTAGTTATTAGATAAAGTTACCAGAACTGAGGGTACTAGGGAGGGGAATTGTTACTGGTGCTTTGAGAAATTATCTATAAATACGTTCCGAAGACTCGGAGGAATCTCTAACTACGTCTATCTGAGATCCAAGATATGAAAAAAATTCTTACTATCGAGAACAGGAATTCCTACATGGATAGGAAAAAATAGCAGAATTTCTATTGATAGTTACGTATAATAGGATAGAGAAATTGGGACATGTAATAGTTGGAGCATGGTATAAAGCCTCAGTCTTGTTATTTCCACTTGATCACTAAGCTTAATAGGGTTTAGTTCCTCTCTTCGAGAGAGGGGAGTATATTGAGCGAGGAACTATTCAAGGAGATCATGATGCCATAGTCCTCATAGAGAAGGCCTTCAGACCCGCTATGGAGATAGTGAGCGATAGGTTTGAGAGAGAGGTACTTCCTAGCCGAACTGGTAGTAGCGGGTGACCTCTTTATGGAGATAATGGATGATCTGCTGATGCCTGTAATCTCCGAAAGAAGAGGAGAAGTAAAGAAGCTAGGAACAGTGGTTCTAGGTACTGTAAGAGGAGATCTACACGAGATAGATAAGAATATCGTGGTTACTATACTCAGGGCGGCTGGATTTGAGGTTATAGATCTAGGTGTAGATGTACCTTCTGAGAAGTTCATAGAAGCTGTCAAAAAGTACAATGCAGATATACTGGGCATGTCTGCACTACTGACGACTACTATGATGGAGATGGAGGTAGTAATCAAGGAGTTGGAGAAGGCCAGTCTCAGAGATAAGGTCAAAGTGATAATAGGTGGTATGCCTATAACCGAAGACTTTGCTAGAAGGATAGGTGCTGATGCCTACGGTAGGGATGCTGTAGAAGCTGTCGATATCTGTAAGAAGTTAGTCAAGTCGCTATCCTGTAAATAGTTTTTACTTCTCATAAACATTAAATTTGAGTACGATAAATCTCTTATATGAAATCTGTCGTGGGATGCCTATGACTATGACCTTAAAGCTTAGATACATCTTCGTAAAAATATCCATTACCCTCATAATATTTATAATACTTTTCTCATTAGCTAGAAGCTTAATATCTCTTATACCCATAAAGGACTACCTCTTCTTGAACACGAATCATTTCTGTATATTCGTATCATCAATAGCTACTTTCACAGCATACTTATTATTATTCAGGGATAAATTGCGATTGGCGTTAAGTTTAAGGAGAAAGGCTATAATAGCTCTATCCTTTCTACCATTAATAGCTATAAGCGGTGCGATTATTAATATAGTGTCTCCACACTACAAGCACATTGTGATCGAGCCTTGGCACAATATAGCGCCTTACTTTACTATCATCTCTACTGTTATTATACTATTGCTAGTTTACGCACCTGCTCATCTCCTAAATAGATATTTCCTGAAGTATAGATGGACTACTCTGGAGAAGTTAGTATTTTATCCCATTATCAGTCTCTCTGTTCTGGGATTAGTGAATCTACTTCTATCAATTCTGAATATACACCGATACAGTACATGGTGTGTGATACTACTGACAGTTTCACTTTTCTCTATTTTCGAC
>QMRW01000198.1 GCA_003650785.1 Thermoprotei archaeon
ATACCTCATATTGGACTAAAATATGCCAGAATAGTACTTTTATACCTGTATATGGCGAATAGTGAAGTTATAACATGTAATTATAGATTATGTTAATTTGATTTTTTCACATTATTGAGAGAGACTGCTGCTCAGTAGTGTCATTCTTCCTCCCTTTTATATTATTGTCTGTATATTTTTATTCTATTTATTTTTCGGATAATGTTTCATGATATTTCTCCCTCTTTTTGTTTTCCTTTAGTGTTTTATGGGGCAATCTTCTTATACCTCTAAATTCTATTACTTATAAATTGTTTAAATACACTCCTAAAATACCTCAATTAAAAGAGGATTGAAAGAATACCTCTAGTAATCATCATCACTTACTGCTATGGTTCTATGTGAATATTACAATGTCTTTATATAGAAAAAATATCTTATTTACTCTTTAACTGGTTTAAGTGGTTTAATGAGTAGGTACTCGTATACTACTGCTGCGATTATGGCTCCGATTATCGGTCCTACCCAGTAAACCCAATGGGCTCTCCAAGTCATCGAGAGAACAGCTGGTCCAAATGTTCTAGCGGGATTTAGGGAAGTTCCACTTATCGGTCCACCCCACCATATGAGAGCTCCTACAGTTAGTCCTATACCCCATCCAGCCCATCCAGCAGGTGCCTTACCTGATACTGCTATACCCATAATAGAGAACATTAGAATAAAGGTCATTACTATCTCATTTAGGCATGCTATTGCTTCGTTTCCGCCTATAATATCCCCTGGTAATGTTAGACCAAATAGTACCTTTCCAGCTACTTCAGGACCATAGATTGCATAGTGAGTAGCCGAGGCTAGAACTGCTCCTATAAGCTGTGATATTATGTAAGGAATTACCTCTTTAACTGGAAATCTCTTGATTACAGCTAGAGCTATAGTTACAGCTGGATTGATATGAGCTCCTGATATATGACCAACTGAGTATATTGCCACTGCTACTGCTATAGCGAATGTGAAACCTATTCCGAAGAGTGCAGCAGCAGGAGATACAAATCCCAGAGTTGAGGCGAAGGTTATTACTGATCCCGCACCAAGAAAGACTAGTATATATGTTCCTAGTATTTCCGCTATACACCTCTGGAGTAACGTATATTCACCCATTTTTACCACCATGAAGAGAGAAAAAATATCTAGTAAATTATAGTCTCCTTGGTTACTCCTAGCCTGTAGTAGCAGTGAGTTCTTCTACCACTCAGTAGTCTAGAGACAGCACAGTCCTTACATATCATGGGTGGTGATATTACCCTATCGGGGTACTGGGCTACTATATAGGTATTGACGGTTGCAGTTACAGGCTCACTAGTGAGTAGACATGGGAAGTCGGCTAGTCTCATTAGAGAGGAGAATCTTACGGTTATGGCACATCCTGGATAGGTATACTCCTCAGGATGCATTAATACGTAGTTCTCGGTTATAGGTGTGAAGTCTAGCTCTACACCCATGATCTTACCGCCCTTACCAATTGGTGGTGGTGCGATTATCCTCTCTCCTCTGAGAAGGACATCCATGAAGTCACAGTTATGTAGTTCAGCAGCAGCTCCTCTTGTTGGATATTTTAGGACATAGTTATAGAATCTCTTCACTAGTAGATCTATTACCATAGGTACAGTAAAGCCATCTAGTGCTAGTATGTAAGCTGTCGCGGCAGCTGTAATTCCCGTAGCTGCTCTTAGTACTCTAAAGCTATCAGTTAGCTTTCCAGCTTCTAGTAGTTTCTTTATGTTTTTCTCAAGTACTCCTGTGACAGATTCCAGTATAGCAAAGGTCACATCGTCCTTAGCCATATTGTACATGGACTGAGCTATGTGGTGTCCTACATCTCCTACACAGTAGGCTGGTACGACAGTTATATTTCCTGGATGTACTCCACCTTCAAATGCAGCCTTCACATAGGGCTCAATTCTAGCCCTATATCGTTTCATGTATTCTGCAGGATCAAAGCTCTCGTGCTTTACTTCCTCCATCACTTTAACCTGAGTCTCGACAGGAGATAACCACATCTCCTTAAGTCTTTCAATCTCAGCATCTACGGCCTCCTTCACAGTCTTTCCAGCCTCTACAGCTTCAATAAACTTGGTTCCGAATCCATAGGAAGTATTCATACCCCAGCTTTTAGCTGCTAGTATAGTTTCTCTGTACTTCTTCTCGATCTCTATTTTATCTAGAATCATAGCAAATAGTCCAGGCATACTACCAGCTGATACGGCAAAGTCTACGATACATACTGGTCCATAGTAGCCTGTATACTTTCTTAGGGCCTCTCTACCTATAAGTGCTCTGATCTCTGGCTTATCAAATGACTCTACAAACTTCTCCACAGATTCTCTGAATTTAGGATCTAGCTCATAAAGTATCTCTAGAATAGGTGGAGTCTGATAATGTTCTACGAATGGATCATCTTTAGGTAGAATAGTCTCATTCTTAGCTATATCCTTAAGAATTTCAAAATGAGCTACAACAGAGTTAACATGTAGGTCTATGACCTCCTTTTTTATTCCAG
>QMRW01000199.1 GCA_003650785.1 Thermoprotei archaeon
GCTTTAGAAGTCTAAATAGCTCAAGGAGTAAAGAGATTAAATTAGCAGTTTTAGTTTAGCTAAGTTGTTTCCACTATCTATTTCCTCTTCTTCTTACCAGAACCACCACGGCCAAAGCCAAGTCGTAGACCACCATAACAGGGGCCACCAGTAGGCAGCTGAGAATATTGGAGGCAGCCATGGATACATGTACATCCATGGATATACATATGGCGTATAGGGATACGTGTATGAGTAGAATGGATAGGTTGGAATTAGCGTATAGGGATATGGCATATAGGGATACATGTACGGGTAGAATGGATAAGTTAGAGTTGGTGTATAGGGATGCGTATATGTGTAGGACACATTTTTGGGTGTGAAGCGCGGACAGGCCGGGTCGTCAGCTTTAACTCGAGCTCCAGTAATTAGACATACTCCATCAGAATAGTATAGGCATTCTCCATGTTTAGGTTGGGGGAAACTCATGATTCCATCATTATGTAAGAATGCACAAAATTATTTTAACATTGTGTTTAAAAGATCTCAACTATTTCTCCAACTCACATCTCTGATTAGTGTCTAGAGGTAGTTCCATTATTTTCCGTCTATATTGAGTGCAGTGATGGATAGGATTAGAAAGACTCTTTTGAGCACTTCGAACTTGTTAAATTCATGAAATCCGCTAACAACTGCATAGACTTTACCATATTGGCTCTCCATAATTAAGCCTAGTAGAAAAATGCAATCTTTAAGCTAATAAGTCTAAATATAGGATAGTTTATATAAAGCCGAGTTCACTACAATTTGGGTAAAATGGCTGATATTGTCTTCGGACCAGTTCCATCGAGAAGACTTGGAAGATCTCTTGGAATAAATAATATTCCACCCCCGAAGAGATGCTCATATTCATGCATATATTGTCAACTCGGCAGAACCAAGATTCTCACGACTGAGAGGAGACGGTTTTACGATACAAGAGTACTAAAGAGGGCATTGAGTGAGAGGCTCACTGAGATAAATGAAGATGATATAGATTATATCACCTTCGTTCCAGATGGAGAACCTACTCTCGATGAGTCTCTAGGCGAACACGTGAAGGTCATCAGAGAATCATTGGATAAGCCTATAGCGATTCTAACTAACTCCAGCCTAATTTCTATTGAAGGCGTTAGAAGAGATCTAATGAAATTCGATCTTGTATCGATAAAGCTCGACGCTGTCTCCGAGGAGGTCTGGAGAAAGATAAACAGGCCTCATCCATCTCTGAACTTGAGTGATATTCTAGATGGAATGAGGATCTTTAGGAGGGAGTTTCCCGGCAAACTCTTATCTGAAACCATGCTCATAGATGGAGTGAACTCGGAGAGATCTGAGATTAAGCAAATCGCCGATGAGCTTTCAAAAATAGACCCTGATAAGGCGTATTTAGCCATACCCACTCGTCCACCAGCCGAGAACTGGGTTAAGCCTGTGAATGAGGAGAAACTTGTAGAATCATATGAGGTATTCTCCGAGTCCTTAGGCAGAGATAGGGTTGAGCTTCTGATAGGATATGAGGGGATGGAATTCAAGATTGGCAGGGATCCCGTTAAAGATCTTCTAAGCATAGCGACTATTCATCCCATAAGACTCGATTATATCTATCAAATTCTTTCGAAATTAATTCATAATCCAAATGAACTCATCGAGAGGCTAGTGAATTCAGGCGAAATGAGGATAGTTAAATATCGAGGGAAAACCTTTCTTATTAGAAGGAGGCGTGAGATGGATGGAGAATAAGTTTAAATTCTTCATAATAGTGGTTATCTTGATAAGCTTATTGGCTGGAGTACTCATATTCAGTGGTCGGAAGAAGGAAGTTGAGATCGAGACGGAAAAAGTTCGAATAGGATCCGTTAAAGAGCTTAAGCTGATCATCGTAGTCGATAACTACCCAGATAGCGAGCTTAAGACTGCATGGGGGTTAAGCATTTTGGTGAAAACTCCGAAGAACACAATACTATTTGATACTGGTCCAGATCCGGGTATCCTAAGAGAGAATCTCAAAAAGCTTGGAGTAGATCCGAGTGAGATAGATTTCGTCGTGATCTCGCATGAGCATGGTGATCACATTAACGGCCTATCATACCTTGCTAAAGTTAGACCTGGATTAAAGGTTTATGTTCCGAAAGGTACTGCAGAGAGAATAGGGATCCGCGGATTAGATATTAAAGAAGTTGACAAGACAACAGAAGTAGCGGAGGGAGTAGCCATAATTGGATGGCTCTATGGTCCTCCAGCCGAAGAAGCTCTAGCCATAAACGTCGAGGGAAAAGGACTAGTCATCCTTGTTGGATGTAGTCATCGAGGCGTTGTAAATATTGTCGCTAGGGCAAAGACTGGCCTTGGAATTAAGCCCTATCTAGTCTTAGGAGGATTCCACATGGTGGGAGCGGCGGAATCTGTATGAAAAGAGACTATTAAGCGTTTAATAGAGCTAGGGGTTGAGAAGATAGCGCCAATTCACTGTAGCGGTGATAAGATAAGATTCATTTTAGAGAAGGAATTTCTCC
>QMRW01000200.1 GCA_003650785.1 Thermoprotei archaeon
AAATAAAAGAGGTGTTATTGGAAGAGCTGTTAATGGAACTATAGTCATAGATTTTAAACCTATACGATCATATAAGAAGCCTATTGGAAGTGCTACTAAAGCGTCTATAAACATTGCTACTAGGTATAGAATCGGTACCTCCCAGTCCTCTATTACTCCTTCTCTGGAGAGATTTTGGGCATGATAGGTTATTAGGCCCCAGTGTAGGAATCCTAGTACCACAAACAATGAGGCTATAGTGTACAACCAGTACGACTTACTCAGCTTCGGACCAGTACTAGGTTTAGTGATAGTTACTGCTCTGGGATTGGGATAACTCCTATAAGCTATGAAAAGTGATACTAGAGCTAGTATAGCTGGTATGCCCAGTATTGAGAACGATAGTCTATAGCCTACGAGTACATTCTGTTGAGTCGCGATAGAGATACCTACTATAGTCGGGCCTAGAATAGCTCCTACCTGGTCCATAACCTCATGAATCCCAAATCCCTTGCCCCTTCCCATACCTTCAGTTACCTCTGAAATTATGACATCTCTAGCAGGAGCTCTTAATCCCTTCCCCAGTCTCTCAATTAAATAAAGCCCCAGAGCAAACTCCCATAGTCCTGCAATGGAGAGTAAAGGTATAGCTAGATTAGTACCATAGCCTAGGAATACAAGGAACCAATAGTATAAGCCAGATTTAACTTTATGTGCTATAATGCCACCTAGTAATCTCATGAGATAGCTAAGGAGCTCTCCCAGTGCCAATACTCCAATAGAAACTGCAGGGGCTCTTAAAAGGTTTAGGTAGGCGCCACTTATCGATCTTCCTCCTTCATAGGTTATATCCGCCAAGAGAGATACTATTCCAAGAGCTATAAAGGTCAATAGGAATTTATTCCTCATAGCGTATAAGTTATTTTGAATGTAAATAAATATTCCTCTAAAGAACAGAGCTCATATAACATTATTCCGTAGAACTCTGTACACATTATTCTCAGTGATAGCTAACTTTCTCCTCTATGGAGTATTTTGAAGGATATTATAGTGTATGAGAGAGCTGTGAAAAAGCAGTGTCCAAGTATTGTGTATATAGCGTAAGTATAGGAGCATAGCTGTGGTACTAGTTTCGAAAGTAAAAACCATATTATCATGTGAAGAACGTATACGGAGCGTCTACCATCGATCTTGGTGATGAGCTCGGCTATACCACTATGGTACTTAAGAGATTTCCCTGTTGTAATCCAGACTATGTGATATATGTGACGTACGTAACTGTCAAGTATTAACCATACCAGACCTAGGGCTAGGAGTAGTATATTACCTGTACTCATCCAACACAGGACTGTGAATGAGGCGTACCAGGCTTGTTCGTAGAGCATATCGAAACTATGCTCTAGTTTACCGATCAGGGTCTTCTTTTGACGCAGTCTCGCAATCTTACCATCGACACCATCTAGTATGCCTACTAGAAAGGCTATGAGGAGGGCTAGAGGTAGATTTCCTATTAGCATCAAGTAGGCTGTAGCAAAAGCTAGGATGTAGGTCATTATCGAGATATGATCTGCACCTACGAACTCGAGGTCGTATAGTAGATAGACTATTATATCCTCTAGAGGTTTATGTATTCTACTCATTACATGTGTTCCCTTCTGTAACTCTTGGATACGCATCCATTTAGACCTGTTTAGTAACATGATCCTCCACCTCTTCTGAGAGAGAACTGGGAGACACAATACGGAAAATTCTATCTACTATAGATTCTAATAGCTTATTCCAATAACCTGTTAAATATCTTCTTGTCATTTTCACTAGTCTATAAATCAGTACTACTATAGCTATGGCTATGGATATGCTTACTAAGAGTGGTAAGGGGTGGGTTCTTCCAGTAGCTACTGAAAGAGGGGGTACTATAGCATACCAGAGAAATATTAAAATAAGCACATACGTGATGTTCAGTACTAAAGAACTATATACTGTGCTGGTTATATGAAGTCTTTCGGCTATATGTTTCCACAGTAGCTCTGTGAAGAACTTGAGAGATCTCACTATCCGATAACCATATACCAGTAGTAGTGCTCCGTATATTAACTGCACTACCAGGTCTAGTTTAAACTCTAAAGCTCCTAGGGTAATTGATATTCCAGGGATATATGGAGATATTAACCATACGAATAGTGTGCATAGTAGTAAATTAAGAGTGTTTACTAAAATAACTTCAGTATTGTATCGAATATGATATCTTAAATCCTCACTACCTAGGTCGATTACAGGTATCAAGGTCTTCCTAGATACTGTGGGAGAGAGTGTCTTAAGAAGCGTGAAGTAACTGGTAATAGGGCGTGCAATAGAGAGTACTAGTACAGCTATTGAGCAAAGTAGTGCTAGTGAGGGTACTTCAAAAAGTATTGCTATAAGTAGCGATAGATGTCTAAGTCCTCTAGCTGTAGGGAGAATTTCTTTGGGTACATATTCTACAGATTTCACGTAACTATTAACTAGGTTAGCATATTCCATTAAGACAATTCCAGAGACTGCTAATGGTACTAT
>QMRW01000201.1 GCA_003650785.1 Thermoprotei archaeon
GTGCAAGTATGGTTGTAAGTCTATCTACAGCAATAATGTTCGTGAGGGAGTCTATCCTTGCGATACTTTACTGAGGGTAATAATCGAACAGTTTTTATATCGGTTGATATATCCTCTATAAAAGTGTGGGATCACATATGTCTAATCTAAGAATACTATTAAGAGTGTGCATTCTCATGATCATGATAGTAGGAATAGTACTACTACCTCATATAACTCTCTCAGAACCCGCAAGATTAGTGGAAATTCCTCCAGAGGAAGTACTAGAACATGTAAGAGTGCTATCTACGCTTGGATCGAGAGTTAGTGGCTATGAGGGATGCATTATAGCCTCGGAGTACATTGAAAAGCTACTTGAGAGCTATGGTTACACTATAATAAGGCATTCATTCAATGTAACAGTTCCTGTAGACTATGGCTCCTCTATTCTCTTTAGAACTATGGGACAAGAAAAAGTAGTAAAAGCATATGCTCTAGCTCCTAACTCTGTGGAGACATGCTACACAAGGGGAATCAGTGGTGATTTGGTCTATGTTGAGTATAAGTACGGCGATTTAAGAGATCTTTCAGGTCTCGATGTAAGGAATAAAATAGTCATCATGGACTTCAACAGTGGAGCCCTGTGGAGGTGGGCTGTGTATCTCGGAGCTCGTGGTATAATATTTATTATTAGAAATGATACAAGATATACTTTGAAGGAGGATATAATCAAGAGATTCTGGACACCAATAGATATACCGCGAGTCGCAGTATACCTGGATGAAATAACAGATATATTGGATTCCATTAGAAGGGAAAGAGTAGCTGCTACTATAACAGTGAAGATGAAGTTTGAAAGAAGAGAATCCTATAACATCATTGGTATCTTTAATGGTACAGATCCTAGGCTGGCTAAAGAGTTCATAGGTCTAATAACACACTACGATAGCTGGTCAATAATACCTAGAATAGCCCCAGGAGCTGAGGATGCTCTCTCAACAGCCGTACTGCTTGAGGTAGCTGAGAGAATACCACTAATGAAACCTAGGAGAAGTGTTATGATTGCCTTCTTCTCGGGACACTATCAGGCTTTAGCTGGAGCTAGATACTTTGTACATGACTCTATAATGAAGGGACTTATGCTAGACGTTTTAAACAGACTAAGAGTAGTACTGGAGATTAAGGCATCGGCCTACACTCCCCTTATAGCCATATATGATAAAGGAAACTTTCACTACAACTATCCAGTGCTCTATGAGAGCGATATAATTCACTTAGTATCAGAGGAGGGAGTTAACCTGAAATATATTGTGAATAGGACTATTAGTGAACTGAGTGGGGGTAAATACACATTACACTTCTACCAATTCGATCCCTCACACATAGTATTAGAAGATCCCCGCTATTTTAACTTCGAAATTTTCAGTCTCTTGAGAATACCCTCGATAGCTATAGCCTCAGCCTCATTCAGTCCATATAGAAAGACTCCTAGCGACATAGTAGAGGAGAGTTCAAAATACTTTACTAATATCCGTCTTATAGCCTCGACATATGCAACTACGGTCAAGTACCTGTTAGTAGAGTATGAAGATCCCTTGTTCGAAGAGCATGACTTTAATCCTAAGAATATAAAGGTACTAGTTGGTAGAACCGTAGAGTATAATGAGACTGCTGGAGTATACGAACCCCTCGGGGATTCTCTCGTTATCGTGCACTATTTCTGGAGTAGACCAACGTATGGCCAAATAGTATTCCTAGGACCTTTTGTAAGACATTACATTATAGAGAAGACTGATAGTGAAGGAAATTTCAGAATTCCAATAGTCATCCCTGACGAACTATACTGGGTCATGGGTTACAAAGATGATCCGGAAGAGGGGCCAATAGAATACGCTATTGACTTTCCCTTTACAGGGTCTATTGGAGTAAGGATAGGGAGAGAGATAGAGACAATAGTTCAAATAGCTCTTTTCAAAACAGGATCAGTGGTTCTATTTGATGTATTAGATCCAGATACTGCATCTCCCCTAGACCCAGAGTATGTCTTGGCTACCTTAGTCATAGATCATAGTTCACAGAACTTTGCTAGGCATTATGGCATCGATGTCGAGATTATAGGTAACATAATGGATCCAAGATACTATGGAGGAGTTGTACAGATCTTCGTAAATCCAGAACTTTCGGAGACTCCTAGGTTCGACATATTGATCCCCTTAGGTGGTCTTCGATGGTATTCCTTAATACTCACTAATAAGAACAGAGGATTGTACATAGAGCCGAGTCAGCAACTTATAATACCATTTACTATACTCCAAGTATACGAGGATTATTCATCAATAAACAATATAAGACTGGAGGAGGCTATTAGGTCAAATCTCTATACCGACATAGTAGAAAACCTCCTATCTGTTTCTTCCATATATCGGTCGAAGTGTAGAGAGGCCCTAAGTAGGAAGAATTACTATCAGGCTAGAGGGCAAGCTATAATGGCTTGGTTAGCTGAGAGAAATGCATACATAAACTTAAGATACTTAACACTCGATGCCTCCTA
>QMRW01000202.1 GCA_003650785.1 Thermoprotei archaeon
GTATACTACGTAGTATAAGAGTGGGGGATATAATGACTAGAAATGTTACCGTAATAAGTCCGAAGGATAGGGCTATAGATGTACTTAAGCTCTCAAGGGAGAATGGACATTCGGGTCATCCTGTAGTCCTAAATGGTAAGCTTGTGGGAATAGTCACTCACAGAGATATCATGAAAATAGATCCCTCTAAGCTAGATAGAATTCTAGTAGAAGAGATAATGACCAGAAATCTTGTGACTACCACTCCTGAGGAGACTCTAGATGTAGTAATAGACAAGATGTATAGACATGGAGTAGGTAGGCTACTTGTTGTAGATCCAGAATGTCCGCAAAAACTGATTGGAATAGTAACGGAAAAGGATATAATCCGTACATACGAGGAGCTTATTCATGAGTATCTAAAGTCACATCCAAAACCTTGAAGTAATTAAAGTGCTCATAAATACTTTTATTGTATGGGAATTTAAGAACCTATATGAGATTTACAGAAAAGAAATTTGAAGTAGTCGTGGTAGGCGGAGGCTTAGCTGGAGTCTGTGCAGCCATAGCTTCCTCAAGACATGGATGTAGGACTGCTTTGATAGAAGCCCGCCCAGTACTAGGAGGTAATTCAAGTAGTCTTATAAGAGTCCCTCCTGCTGGAGCTGCGAGTCATAATCCATGGGCTAGAGAGACTGGGATAATAGAAGAGATCATGACAGAGCATCAAAGGAGAACACCATATCCACTACTCTCAGGACTAATAACGTCCCAGTGGGATCTAGTACTCTATGAATGGGTTAGAGCTGAGAGGAATCTCACACTATTCCTGAATACCGTACTCTTCGATGCTAGTGTAGATGAAAGAGGTAGAGTAAAGTTCATCAAGGCACTCCAGATAGGTTCGGAAACTATGCTTAAGATATACGGCAAGGTATTCATAGACTGTACCGGAGATGGAACTCTAGGTGCTCTAGTAGGCGCCGAGTACCGTATTGGTAGAGAATCCAGACATGAATTCAAAGAGACTTCCGTGATAGCTCCTGAGACTCCTGATAAAATGACACAAGGTAGTAGTATAATGTTCAAGACCGTATATGTAAACAGACCAGTAGAGTTTAAACCTCCACCATGGTACGTAGAGTATCCCGATGAAGATAGTTTGTATAAAAGGCATCATCCTAGAGGCTTTAAGGGACTCTATCATGGGTTCTGGTGGATAGAGATAGGAGCACCATATGATACTATCTATGATAACGAGAAAATAAGAGATAAACTACTTGCACATCTACTGGGTGTATGGGATCACTTAAAGAATAGAGGAGATCACGGAGCTGAGAATATGGTTCTAGAGTGGATAGGATTCATACCGGGTAAGCGAGAAAGTAGAAGGCTTATAGGAGACTACATATTGACTGAACATGATCTCAAGAGAAGAGAACTCTTCTATGATAGAGTTGCCTATGGTGGCTGGTTCATCGACGTCCATACTATGGGGGGAATTCTAGCTAGAGGTACTCCTCCAGAACCTCTAACAGGAGATGAAAATCTTTCAGATGTACTCTGCATCGAGCCCTATAGCATACCCTTTAGATGTCTGTACTCGAAGAACATTGAGAACCTCCTAATGGCCGGTAGAGATATATCAGTAACACATGTAGCTCTGGGGAGTACTAGAGTCATGATGACTTGTGCTGTGATAGGGCAAGCTGTTGGAACAGCAGCAGCCCTCTGTGTGAAGTATGGTATCACCCCTAGAGAGCTCTGTAGATACCGTATAAGCGAACTACAGCAGGTATTATTGAAAGATGATTGCTTCATAATAGGGTTGAAGAACGAAGATAAAAACGATCTGGCTAGAAGAGCTAAGGTAGTAGCAACCTCTCATGCACAGCTTATTTTAGATCCAGATGAAGGAGAGGGGGAGCTGGAGCTTGAAAGAGGACAAATATTCCCACTTAGCTCCTCCCACCTGAATACCATAGGTCTGTGGTTAAGATCAGAGCTAGAGGAGGATATTGAAGTGAGAATTAAGTTATCTAAGGTATCCACCATATGGAGTATGAACGAACCTAGTACTGAGAACATCGAATCCTCAGCAGTAGTCTCAGCAGGTTACGAAGGCTGGGTAGAATTTCCATTCAACATCAGCGTAGAGCCCCATAGATTATACAGAATTACTATAAGTAGAGCTCCAGGAGTCTTCTGGAAGATGTCCAAACCTCTCCCAGGAGTGTGCGCTGGATGGAAGAAGCCTCATTGGAGGAGGTATAGGTACGAGAAGCCTGTGTACTCCATGAAGATAGATCCACCATCCTATCCCTTTACCCCTGAAAATGTGATCAATGGCTATTCAAGACCATATGATTGGACAAACATATGGATATCAGATCCTAATAAGCCACTACCACAGTCTATAACCCTGGACTTCGGTGAGCCAGTAGAGTTCAATACCATCTATCTCACGTTCGATACGAACCTACACATATCCTACAGTAGTCTCCCACCACTATATAGGTTTCCAGAGTGTGTGAA
>QMRW01000203.1 GCA_003650785.1 Thermoprotei archaeon
ATTATACTATTTGCTAAACCAGATATGGATATGTGGGATGCTGATAAAGCTAGAGTTCTTAAAGGTACCTATGAACTGAGGATCGAGATGGTAGGATATAATCCTACTGATACCTTAGAAGCAAAATTGATAGTCTATGGTAGAGTATACGGGCTCGTTGGAACTGATGATTTGAGAAGAGATTTACTAGTGGGGATTGCATGGGGTGCACCTATTACTTTAGCTTTTGGACTAATCGCTGCAGTCCTAATAAGTGTAATACAGGTCTTACTAGGTATAATTAGTGCATGGTTTGGTGGTATTATCGATGAGGCTATTCAGAGATTATCAGACATACTCTTAGTACTACCATTCCTCCCTATAGTCATACTAATCTCATTCATATATGGGGTCGATATATGGAGATTACTACTCATAGTAGTTGTATTGAGTATAGTAGGTTCTACAACTAAGGTTGCGAGGAGCATTGCACTACAAGTAAAGAGTGAACAATACGTAGAGGCTGCTATAAGTTATGGTGCGAGTGGATGGAGAATAATATTTCTATATATATTCCCCAGACTTTTACCTTATACTATAGCAAATATAGTAATGGTAACACCATCTATGATCTTTCTTGAAGCAGCATTAGCTCTCATAGGACTAATAGATCCTAGAAATCCAACATGGGGCAGAATAATAGCTGATGCTTATGATGGAGGGGCTGCAGTTCATGGTTATTGGTGGTGGATTCTCATACCAGCGAGCCTCATAATACTCGTAGCATCGGCCTTCGCTATGATTGGGTACTCCCTTGATAAGATAGTAAATCCGAGATTAAGAGAGAGATGAGATCATGAAGGAGTTGGTAGTCAATAGTCTAAAGTTATATTATAGGACTAGACGAGGTACGGTTAGAGCCGTAGACGAAATATCCTTTAAACTCGGAAGAGGAGAGACTCTATCGATAGTTGGAGAGTCTGGATGTGGAAAAAGCTCCACAGCATATGCTCTGATGAGAATACTTCCTAGAAATGTGAAAGAACTCTCTGGAAGTGTAAAGCTAGACGGTGAAGAACTCTTAGACATGGACGAAGAGACGTTCAGGAAAAAAATTAGATGGAAGAGGATATCAATGGTCTTCCAAGGCGCTATGAACGCGCTAAACCCAGTAATGAAGATAGGATACCAGATCGCTGAACCCCTAATGGTACATGAAGGTATGGATAAATCCGAGGCTCTAAAAGCAGCCGCTAAAGTATTAAAAGACGTACTCCTACCCGAGGATGTAATGGAGAAATACCAGCATCAACTCAGTGGAGGAATGAAGCAAAGAGTAGTTATTGCAATGGCAATCATTATGAATCCAGACATAGTTATACTGGATGAACCGACCTCAGCTCTCGACGTAATAGTCCAGGCTAATCTGATGAACCTATTGAAGAAGCTTAAGTGGGAAAGAGGATTATCATACATATTTATAACGCATGACCTCTCTTTAGCTAGTGAACTCTCGGATAGACTTGCGGTTATGTATGCTGGCAAGATGGTTGAGATAGGTACTGCAGAGGATATATACAAGGATCCATTACATCCATACACTAATTTACTGATATCTAGTGTTCCGACACTAAGAAGCGAAAAAACACTAAAACATATACCTGGATCTCCACCGGATTTAGTAAACCCACCCCAAGGATGTAGATTTATGCCTAGATGTCCATATGCTAAGAAGGTATGTAATGAAGCCCCTACTATGATTAGGATGGAAGATGGAAGATACGTTATGTGTCACCTCTATGGGTGATGAATGATATGAAATTACTAGTTACGAAGGATCTAAGAATGTGGTTCAGTATTAGTGGTGGGTTGTTTAAAAAAAGGAGATGGCTTAGAGCAGTGGATGGAGTAAACCTTGAATTGAAAGAGGGAGAGACGCTTACATTAGCAGGTGAGTCTGGATGTGGAAAGACTACTCTAGGTAAAACAATATTACGACTATATAAGCCGACTAGTGGTAAGATCATCTATAAGGGGAGAGACATAACTAATCTAAATAATAAGCAATTAAAATGGTATAGACGAGAAGCTCAGGTAATACACCAGGATCCTTTCAGTAGTCTAAATCCATTCTTCACAATTTTCAGAATACTTGAGGAGCCTTTAATAATTCATAATTTTAAGGATAAAGATGAACGAAGAGAAATAATATTCAGGGCACTAGAGGAGGTAAAGCTTACACCAGTAGAAGAATTCGTGTCCAAGTATCCACATATGCTAAGTGGTGGACAGAGACAGAGAGTGGTCATAGCTAGAGCACTAATCCTGAGACCTAAGTTCATAGTAGCTGATGAGCCCATATCCATGCTCGATGCTTCCATTAGGGTAGAAATACTATACCTACTCAAAGAACTACAGAAAAAGTATGGTATTACATTCTTATACATTACACATGATATAGCAACAGCGAAATATTTTTCAGAGAAGATAGCAATAATGTACGCAGGGAAAATAGTTGAAA